>NZ_BACW01000334.1:0-526 GCF_000333315.1 Curtobacterium sp. B8 | reverse complement strand
GTCGCGCGCTGCGCGGCCGAGGCGGTCCGCCAGCTCCTGCACGGCGTGCCGTTCGGACACCCGCTGCACCCCCTGATGGTGCAAGTGCCGCTCGGCGCGTGGATCTCCGCGGCCGTCCTCGACCTGATCGGTGGGAGGGGGAACGCGAAGGCCGCGAAGACCCTCGTGGGTGTCGGCCTGGTGTCCGCGGGCGGGGCGACGACGGCCGGGTACGTCGACTGGGCCGAGCTCGACCGCGAGCAGCTCCGGACGGGGTGGGTCCACCAGGCGGTGAACTGGGTCGGGATCACGCTGTACGGGCTGTCGTGGGTGCAGCGGAAGCACGGGAACCACGGCGCGGGGAAGCTGCTCGGGTTCGCCGGGCTGACGGTCGTCGGGGTCGGCGGCTACCTCGGTGGGCACCTGGCGTACCGGCAGCGGGCCGGCGTGGGCACGAGCGAGCACGTCCCCTTCGACGACTGAGCCTGGTCGACGGGCGTGCTCGTCCGGTGACGAAGCCGTCGACCCGCGTCGTCCGAGACGGACG
>NZ_BACW01000335.1:0-7193 GCF_000333315.1 Curtobacterium sp. B8 | reverse complement strand
GTCTCGAGCGCGAGGGCGTCCGGGTGCGTCGTCGCGGTCTCGGTGAGGACGTCGAGCAGCGTCCGGGGCGCGGGGGCGTGCGCTCCGCGTGCGAGTTCGTGCTGCGGGTTCCCGGTGGCGGTGGTCATCGAGTCCTCTCCCTGGCCGTGCGCTGGTCGGTCGGGCCGCGATCCTAGAGGGCCGGAGTGACGTCCGAGGAAACTGCGACGACGCGCTGCACGCGACACGCCCTGGTCCGGGAGGGGCTCCGAGACCTGCTACGGTTGATCACACCCCGGGCCCCCATAGCTCAGGGGATAGAGCACTGCCCTCCGGAGGCAGGGGCGGAGGTTCGAATCCTCCTGGGGGCACAGACACATTCCCGCGCAAGCTGACGTCCTCGCTGCGCTCGTCCGGCAGCGCGCGATGTCGCGTTCCGCGACCGTCCCCCGTGGTGTTTCCGCCAGGTGCGTCACGGTCGTTCCCGCCACCGACAGACCGCCGGGAGGCGCGGTGCGGGCCCGCCACGGGCCTCCAGGCCGGCGCAGCGCGCCTCAGGGGGTCGGCGTCAGCGGGTCGGCGTCAGGGGGTCGGCGTCGCCGACGACGTCGCGCTCGGCGCGACCACGCCGCGGATCGCGTCCACCACCGGCTGGGCACCGCCGGGCTCGGTGAAGAGCGTCGAGGACGCGGTGACCCAGTACGGGTCCGGGAACGCGTCCGCGCGACCGACCCCGTCGTCCGCGAGGTCGAAGTACCCCTCGACCCGGTACGTCGGCACCGAGCCACCCCGCTGGTAGAGCGCGTCCTTGAGGTTCGTGAGCGACTTCTCAGGCAGGTGCGCCACGGCGAACGAGATCGTCACGGCGTGGTCGGAGACCTCACGGAACTGGCACACGCGTCCCCGGTGCTCGGCGATCCAGGCCGCGGGCGAGCCCTTCGACGGCCGGTAGGACCCGACCTCCTCGAACGCCTGCCCGTACACCGCGAGCGACTCCAGCGGCAGCAGGTCGGTGCAGGACTGCGTGACCGGCGTCCCGATCGGCGTCGCGGTGGCCGTCGGACCCGCTTGGCCGCCACCGGAGCAGGCGGCGAGCACGGCGACGGAGGTGGTCGCGAGGACGGCGGCGCTGATCGCCCGGACGCGGCTGCGGGAGGTCATCCGGCCATGATGGCGCATCGTCCGGGGAGGCCCGTGGACGCCGGTAGGATCGACCGCTATGACCCCAGCCGAACTCTCCGCCGCGTACCTGTCGATCCTGACGGGGATCGTGGAGCGACGAGGTGCGTCGGACACGGTGACGGTCGAGGAGTCGCACGCGGCCCTCGAACGGCCGAAGAACCGCGCACACGGCGACTGGGCGTCGAACGCCGCCATGCAGCTCGCGAAGCGCGTCGGGACGAACCCGCGCGAGCTCGCGACGGAGATCGCGGGGGAGCTGACCGAGCTCGACGGCGTGGCCTCGGTCGACGTCGCCGGCCCCGGCTTCATCAACATCACGCTCGAGGCCGCGGCCGCCGGTGCGATCGCGCGGACCATCGTCGAGCAGGGCGCGTCCTTCGGGCACGGCGACCTCTACGACGGCGTGAAGATCGACCTCGAGTTCGTCTCCGCCAACCCCACCGGCCCGATCCACATGGGCGGCGTCCGCTGGGCCGCGGTCGGCGACAGCCTCGCCCGCGTGTTCGAGGCGCAGGGCGGGCTCGTCACCCGGGAGTACTACTTCAACGACCACGGCGCGCAGATCGACCGGTTCGCCCGGTCCCTCGTGGCGTCCGCGCTCGGCGAGCCCACGCCCGAGGACGGCTACGGCGGCGCCTACATCGGCGAGATCGCGGCGCGCGTCATCGCCACGCTTCCGGCCGGCACCGACGTCCGCGACCTCCCGCGTGACGAGGCGCAGGAGCTCTTCCGCCGCGAGGGCGTCGAGTTCATGTTCGCCGACATCCGGTCGTCCCTGCACGACTTCGGCGTCGACTTCGACGTGTACTTCCACGAGAACTCGCTGCACGAGTCGAAGGCCGTCGAGCGGGCCATCGAGCGGCTGCAGTCCCTCGGCAAGATGTACGAGGCCGAGGGTGCGCTGTGGCTCCGCACGACCGACTTCGGCGACGACCGCGACCGCGTCGTGATCAAGTCCGACGGGCAGCCGGCGTACATCGCGGGCGACCTGGCGTACTACCTCGACAAGCGCGAGCGCGGGTTCGAGCGGAACCTCATCATGCTCGGTGCGGACCACCACGGCTACGTCGGCCGGATGATGGCGATGTGCGCGGCCTTCGGTGACGAGCCGGGCAAGAACCTCGAGATCCTCATCGGGCAGATGGTCAACCTGCTGAAGGACGGCGAGCCGATGCGCATGTCGAAGCGCGCGGGCACGATCGTCACGATGGAGGACCTCGTCGACGCGGTCGGTGTGGACGCCGGCCGGTACGCGCTGGTCCGGTTCGCCAGCGACACCTCGATCGACATCGACCTCGACCTGCTGACGAAGCGGACGAACGACAACCCGGTCTTCTACGTCCAGTACGCCCACGCGCGCACGCAGTCGGTGGCCCGCAACGCCGCCGCCTCCGGGGTGGACCGGTCCGCGTTCGACGCCGCACTCCTCACGCACGAGACCGAGAGCACCCTCGTGGGGGCCCTCGCCGAGTACCCGCGGGTGGTCCGGCAGGCCGCGGAGCTGCGTGAGCCGCACCGCATCGCGCGGTACATCGAGCAGCTCGCGGGCCTGTACCACCGCTGGTACGACTCCTGCCGCGTCACGCCGCTCGGGGACGAGGCCGTGACGGACCTCCACCGCACGCGCCTCTGGCTGAACGACGCCACCGGGCAGGTCATCCGCAACGGCCTCGGGCTCCTCGGGGTGAGCGCGCCCGAGCGCATGTAGCGCGCGGCGCGCGGCGCCGCGGGCGCCGCACAACCAAAGTCGTTCCGAACCACGCAAACGCGTGGTTCGGAACGACTTTGGTTGTGCAAACGCCGAGCGCGCCGCACCGCAGCGCACACACCGGGCGCACACCGCGCCTCCAGGCGGGTCGATGGTGGGTCCTGGCAGGGTGGGACGCATGACCGCCGCCCCCGTCGCCCGCCCGAAGCGCCGCCGCTGGCCGATCGTCCTCGTCGTCGTGCTCCTCGTGCTCGCGGCCCTCGTGGTCGTCGCCGAGTTCGTCCTCCGCGGCGTGGTCGACCGGATCATCGCCGAGCAGGTCGAACGCTCCCTCCCCGAGGGCACCACCGGCCAGGTCGAGGCACACGCCGACGGCATCGTCATCCCGCAGCTCCTCTCGGGGAAGCTCGACCAGGTCGAGATCTCCTCACGGAGGATCACCGTCGACGGCATCCCGCTCGCGGCCGACGTCACCGTGCACGACGTGCCGGTCGACGGGCAGGGCGACGTCCGCGACGTCGACGGCACCGTGACGCTCGCCTCGGCCAGCATCACGGACCTCGCGAAGTACAGCCCGCTGTTCGACCGCCTCCGGCTCGTCGACGGCGGGGTCGAGCTGTCCGGTTCCACCGCGGTCCTCGGGTACGACATCACCTACGCCGCGAAGGGCGACGTCGTCGCGCAGGACGACGGCAAGGGCGTCACGATCACCCCGAAGAGCGTGCGGATCACCAACTCGTCGCTCGGGCTCAAGGTCGACACGATCCCCGGCGTCACGAACGTCCCGGTCACCGTGTGCACCGCGCGCTTCCTGCCGTCCCAGCTCGCCGTGCGCGACCTGGACATCACGGCGCGACAGGCGACCGTCCGCGTGACCGCGGATTCGCTGCCGCTCAGCGAGGACGGGCTGCGGTCGGTGGGCTCCTGCTCGTAACACCGGCCGGGAGGCCCGCCACGGCTCGGTAGGATCGGGTCCCGTGAGCGAGAACCCCCTTGCCCCGCCGCGGCTGCGGTTCCCGACGGACCCCTCCGCGCTGACCGCGCGCATCTGGCCCGCCTCCGCGACCCGGACGGACGACGGCGAGCTCGCCGTGGGCGGGATCACCGCCTCCGACCTCGTCCGGCAGTTCGGCACGCCGCTCTACGTGGTCGACGAACGCGACGTCCAGTCCCGCGCCGTGCGGGTGCGCACGGCGTTCTCCGAGGCCTTCGGTCGCATCGGCACCCGGGCGCACGTGTACTACGCCGGCAAGGCATTCCTGACGACGCAGGTCGCAGCCTGGATGGCCGAGGCGGGCCTGCGCGTCGACGTCTGCACCGGCGGCGAACTCGCGGTCGCCCTCGCCGGCGGGGTGGGCCCCGGCATGCTCGGCTTCCACGGCAACGACAAGTCCGACGCCGAGATCGCCCGTGCGGTCGAGGTCGGCGTCGGGACGATCGTGCTCGACAGCCACGAGGAAGTGCAGCGCGTGGCACGGGCGGCCGCCGACGCCGGGATCGTCCAGCGCGTCCGCGTCCGCATCAACAGCGGCGTGCACGCTTCGACGCACGAGTACCTCGCGACCGCCCGCGAGGACCAGAAGTTCGGCATCCCGCTCACCGAGGCCGAGCAGGCGGCGGCCGAGGTGCGTGCCGAGCCGTCGCTCGCGTTCGTCGGGCTGCACTCGCACATCGGTTCGCAGATCTTCGACGAGGCCGGGTTCCGGGAGGCCGCCCGGCGTCTCATGGACGTCCACGCCGCCCTCGTCGCCACCGGTCCCGTGCCGGAGCTGAACCTCGGCGGCGGCTGGGGCATCGACTACACCGAGGCCGACTCGGCCTTCGCGCCGGAGGACGTCGCCGGGGCCCTCGCGACGATCGTGGCGGAGGCCTGCGCCGAGCGCGGCATCCCCGTCCCGGAGATCGCCGTCGAGCCCGGGCGCTACATCGTGGGCCCCGCCGGCATCACGCTGTACTCGGTCGGCACGATCAAGCCGGTGACGCTCGAGGCCGCGGACGCACACCCCGGTGACGAGCCCGTCGTCGCGACCGAGGACGACGCGGTCGCGGCGGACGAACCGACCGCCGACGTCGCCACCCGCACCTACGTCTCGGTCGACGGCGGCATGAGCGACAACGCCCGCCCCGCCCTGTACGGCGCCGACTACACGGCCCGGCTCGCCAGGTCGTCGGACGCCCCGGCGGTCCTCAGCCGGGTCGTCGGCAAGCACTGCGAGTCGGGCGACGTCGTCGTCCAGGACGAGTACCTGCCCGGGGACGTCCACCGCGGCGACCTCCTCGCCGTCGCTGCGACCGGTGCCTACTGCTGGAGCCTCGCGAGCAACTACAACCACGTCGGACGTCCGCCCGTCGTGGCGGTGGCCGACGGCGCAGCCCGTATCCTCGTCCGAGGCGAGTCGATCGACGACCTGCTCGCCCGTGACACCGGGGTCCTTCCCGCAGCCGGCTCCGGCCGTTGACCCCCGACCGACAGGAACCACCCCCAGATGATCGAATACCGCAACGTCCGCGTCGCCCTGCTCGGAGCCGGCTCGGTCGGTTCGCAGGTCGCGCGGCTCCTCCTCGAGCACGGTGACGAGCTCGCCTCGCGTGCGGGTGCCGGTCTCGAACTCGTCGGCATCGCGGTCCGCGACACCGGAGCGCCCCGGGACGTCGACCTGCCGAAGGAGCTCTTCACGACCGACGCCGAGTCGCTGATCCTCGGCGCCGACATCGTCGTGGAGCTCATCGGCGGCATCGAGCCCGCACGGACGCTCGTGCTCCAGGCACTGCAGTCCGGCGCCGACGTCGTCACCGGCAACAAGGCGCTGCTCGCCACCCACGGCCCGGAGCTCTTCGCCGCGGCCGAGCAGGTGGGCGCGCAGCTGTACTACGAGGCCGCGGTCGCCGGGGCGATCCCGATCATCCGGCCCCTGCACGACTCCCTCGCCGGTGACCGCATCGTCCGGATCATGGGCATCGTCAACGGCACCACGAACTTCATCCTCGACCTCATGGACCGCAAGGGAGCGACCTTCGAGGACGCGCTGGCGACGGCCACCGAGCTCGGGTACGCCGAGGCCGACCCCACCGCCGACGTCGAGGGCTACGACGCCGCGCAGAAGGCCGCGATCCTGGCCTCGCTCGCGTTCCACACCTCCGTGCCGCTCGTCGCCGTGCACCGCGAGGGCATCACCGCGATCACGATCGACCAGGTGCGTGCCGCCCGCAAGGCCGGCTACGTGGTGAAGATCCTCGCGACCGCCGAGCGCCTGACCGACGAGGACGGCCGCGAGGGCGTCTCCGCCCACGTCTACCCGGCCCTCGTGCCGGAGTCGCACCCGCTCGCGAGCGTCCACGGCGCGAAGAACGCCGTGTTCGTCGAGGCCGAGGCCGCGGGCGACCTCATGTTCTACGGCGCGGGCGCCGGCGGCGTCGAGACGGCATCGGCCGTGCTCGGCGACCTCGTGTCCGCCGCGCGCCGGCACGTCATCGGCGGCCCCGGCGTCGCCGAGTCGACCCAGGCGGACCTGCCCGTGTTCCCGATCGGGACCGTGCGCACCCGCTACCAGATCACGCTGCACGTCGCGGACGCCCCCGGTGTCCTGTCGACGGTCGCCGGCGTGCTCGCCAAGCACGGCGTCAGCGTGGAGACGGTCGAACAGACCAGTGCGCTGCAGACGGACGCTCCCGGTGCCGACCGCACCGGTGCGACCGCGACGCTCGTCATCGGCACCCACCTGGCGCGCGAGTCCGACCTCGCCGACACCGTGGTGGCGCTCCGGAACGAGGACGTCGTCGCCGAGATCACCAGCGTGCTGCGGGTCGCCGGCGCCTGAGCCGCGACCTGGCGAGCACCACGCCCACGAACACCACACCGAACAAAAAGGGGAGCCTGATGGCCCACCAGTGGCAGGGAGTCCTGCGCGAGTACGCCGACCGTCTCGACGTGACCGAGGCGACGCCCGTCGTCACCCTCGGCGAGGGCGGCACCCCGCTCATCCCGGCACGTCGTCTCTCCGAGCGCACCGGCGCGGACGTCTACGTCAAGTTCGAGGGCATGAACCCGACCGGCTCCTTCAAGGACCGCGGCATGACGATGGCGATCTCGAAGGCCGTCGAGCACGGCGCGAAGGCCGTCATCTGCGCCTCGACGGGCAACACGAGCGCGTCCGCCGCCGCGTACGCCACGCACGCGGGCATCACCGCCGCGGTGCTCGTGCCCGAGGGCAAGATCGCCATGGGCAAGCTGAGCCAGGCCATCGCCCACGACGGCCAGCTGCTGCAGGTGCAGGGCAACTTCGACGACTGCCTCGACATCGCGCGCGACCTCGCGGCGAACTAC
>NZ_BACW01000336.1:0-4234 GCF_000333315.1 Curtobacterium sp. B8 | reverse complement strand
CGAGAGACCGCGCCGATGCGGTGGCACGCGAGGTAGGTGATGGCGAACTCGGGGCCGTTGAAGAGCTCGACCATGACGACCGACCCGGTCGTCGCGCCGTGGCGGAGGAGCCACCCGCCGACGCGGTCGACGGCGTCGCCGAGCTCGGCGTAGGTCCAGGAGCGGTCGGTGTCCGGGTCGCGGAGGGCCGGGCGGTTCGCGAAGCGGTGCCGGTTCCGTGCGAAGCCGTTCGCGTAGGTGTAGCTGCCCTCGAAGACCTCCCGGAAGCGCGTCGGGTCGTAGTCGGAATGGGTGTCGGTCATCGTCGCTCCCTGGACGTTCCTCGTGCGTTCGCACACCGATCGTCAGCGTATCCGCGGTGGTCCCCCGGCGTCAGGACGGCGCCGAGGCGTGCGCCGGGGATGCGCGGGCGTCAGGACGCCGAGCGCCGGAGCGCCGCAGCGCCGCGCGTCACGACGGCGCGGTGGCGTCCGCGCGGGCCCACAGGCGAGCGGCCACGGCGGCGGCGATGCTCAGGACGACGGCGACGACCCACGCGGCCGGGGCGACGTGGGTGCCCGTGCTACCGGAGTACACGGCGGCCGCGAGCGCGGTGGCGACCAGGACGAGCGCGGCGTACCGGCCGCGCGCCCCGGCGAGCAGCGCGGCGCCCGCCGACCCCGTGAACGGCAGGAGCGACACGACGGCGGCACCGAGGCCACCGACGCACAGGGTGATCGCGACGTCCGAGACGAGCGACGTCCAGAAGCCGCCACGACCCGCGACGCTGTGCACACCCCACCCGGCGACGGCGAGCACGAGCAACGCCGCCGACCGCCACGTGGCACCACGGAGACGGCCCGCGACCTCCGAGCCGAGACGCATCGGTCCGGTGCCGAGGTCCGCTCGACCCGTGGGCACGAGGACGACGCCGACGACGAGGGCGGGGGAGAGGTCCCCCGCGCGGGTCAGCGCGCACGCGACGAGGGCGGCCAGCACGAGCACGGGCGACACGCGGTGACCGACGAGGTGCCGGTCGTGACCGGCAGCCCAGCGGGTGGCGAGCACGAACGCCGCGGTGAGCAGCGCTGAGCCGACGGCCACCGCGACCGCGAGTCGGACGTAGCGGGCCTCGAGCGAGATCCCGGTCCCGAGCACCGTGCACAGCGTGGCGATGGTCACGGAGGACACGACGGAGACCCAGGTCGGCAGGGCGTCCTCGGCGCCGGAACGCCCGGTGCGGGGGCGGTTGCGGCCGAGGAGCGCAGCGAACGGCGATCGGATGCGCCCGCGTGCCACCCCGGCGACGACCGCGAGCGGCGCAGCGATGAGGACGAGGAAGCCCGCGGCGACCGCGGTCGCGATCACGACCGTTCGCCAGGAGAACACCGACTGGATGGTCGGGACGGCCTGGTCGTAGGCGGTGCGGGCGCTCCAGTCGCCAGCGGGCCCCGACCAGTCCAGGCCACGGCCGCCCGACGCGCCGGCGTTCGGACCCGAGCCGGACGAGCCCGCAGCGGCACCACCGGTCGTCGAGCCGTCGTGACCGCCGTCGGAACTCCCGCCGGCGGGACCGGTGCCGGACGGCTCGCTGCCGTCCGGTCCGTGGCCGCTCGCGGCTCCCGTGGTGGTCCCGGCGCCGGTGATCGGCCCGGGTGTCCCGGTCCCGCTGCCCGTCGTCGCCGTGGGCCCCGCGGACGCGACGGTCACGACGACCGCGACCGGGGTCGACGACCGCGAGGTGTTCCCTGCGGCGTCACGTTGCAGCGCCGTGAGGGAGTGGGCGCCCGGCCGGACGACGGAGCGCGCCGTCGAGCACGCCCACGTGCCGTCGGCGGACACCGTCGCGATGCACACGGGGGAACGATCGACCGCCACCGTGACCACGGCGCGGGGCTCGCCGGAGCCGGACACCACCAGGGGTTGCGTCCGGACCCGGTCGCCGGCGCCCGGGTCGAGGATGCGCGGGGCGGCCGGGTCGGTGCGGTCGAGCGTCAGCGTCCGCGGGGCGGAGACCGCGCTCCGGAGGTCGGAACGGTAGCCGGTCGCGGTGCTCGCGGTCTGGCTCGCGACGAGTTCGAGGCGACCGTCGCGGACGCTCCGGGGGAGCGACACGGTCCAGCGGCCGTCGGCGCCGACGGTGGCGTCCCACTCGGCCGAGGACCCGGCAGCGCTCACCGTGACCCGTGCTCCGGCCCGGCCGTCACCGGCGACGGTGCCGTTCGACGTCCCCGTGGTCGCGAGCGTCGGCGGGGTGATGACGTCGGAGGATGGGGCGGCGGCGGAACCGAGGGACGGCGCATCGGTGTCGGTCGCGGTGAACACCTGGGCAGGGCCGGAGGTCACCGTCCCGAGGCATGCCCACGTCCCGTCGCGACCGACGACGGTGGAGCAGGAGACTGCCCGGCCGGAGGCCACGCGCACGTGGTGGCCCGGTGTCCCGGTCCCGTGGAACCGGGCCGTGCCGGTGGTGATGTCGCCCGGGTCGGCGATGGTCGGCGCGACCGGCGGGGTGGACGAGGGCGGGTTCGTGGGCGTCGGGTGGCCGAAGACCGGGCCCGTGGGGGTGTCCGACGGGTCCGGCGTCGCGCCGGGCAGGAAGTCGCCGTCGCCGCCGCCCTCGTCCGCGGTCGTCGTGCTGCGCTGTGCGGCGGTGGCGGCATCCCGTGCGGTCGTGGTGCTCACCGTCGCGGAGCCGGCGCCCGGCGTGGCGGTGCTCGGCGTGGTGGCGGCGCTCGCTGCTGGCGCGATCACGAAACCGGCGAGGACCGCCGCGACCGCCAGCGTGGTCGAGACGATCACGGTCCGCTTCCGGCGGGCCGCCGCCGTCGGGGGACGCCGGACGGGGCCGTCGCCCCCGACGGCCCGCTCCACGTTCTCCCCGGGCGTGTTCACCGGTCCCATCCCACGCGAAGACGGCTCGTTGGTCAATCCGCCTCGCGGATGATCCCGTGGGCGCGGGCCGAGCCCGAACGCCCGGTGTGCGCGACTCGGGAATCGCCCGTGAACCAGCAAGCGGGACTCGGACGGGTGCTGAGCGTCGGTAGACTCTGCGGTGGTCCCGCGCGACCGCCGAACGGCCGTTCCCGGTCGTCCCCGTCGCCCGGACCAGCCCGACCGCGGTCACCGCGCGGTTCCCGACGCGCAAAGGAGTACGCCCGCATGGACACCGGACTCATCACGACGCTGATCGTCGTCGGAGTGGTGGTGGTCGTCCTCGTGGTCATCGGGATCTACCTCTGGGTGACGTACAACTCGCTCGTCACGCTGAAGGTCCGGGTCGACGAGGCCTGGAGCGACATCTCGGTGCAGCTCAAGCGGCGAGCCGACCTCATCCCGACCATCGTCGACACGGTCAAGGGCTACGCCGCCCACGAGAAAGCGGTCTTCACGGACGTGACCGCCGCGCGCGCCGAGACCCTCAGCGCCGGCGACGCGAATGCCGCCTCCGCTGCCGAGGGCCACATGCAGAAGGCCCTCAAGAGCGTGTTCGCGGTCGCCGAGGGCTACCCGCAGCTCCAGTCGAGCCAGAACTTCCTGCAGCTGCAGTCGGAACTGGTCGACACCGAGGACAAGATCCAGTCCGCCCGCCGCTTCTACAACGGCGGGGTCCGTGAGCTGAACACGAAGATCCGCGTCTTCCCGAACTCCGCCTTCGCGAAGAACCGGGGCTTCACCGAGGCGTCGTTCTTCGAGACCGCGGAACCGGCGGCGATCGCCGAGCCCCCGCGCGTCCAGTTCTGACCCGGACGACCGACCGCAGCGCCCGGCCGTGTACCGCGCGATCGCGCAGAACAAGCGCAACACCGTCCTGATCGTCCTGGTCTTCCTGCTGCTCGTCGGCGCCCTCGGGTTCCTCGGCGGGTACCTCGCGGGCAACGTCTCCATCGGTGTCATCGTGCTCGTCGTGGCGATCGGGTACGCGGTGCTGCAGTACTTCACCGCCGCTCGCCAGGCCACGGCCATCGCGGGCGGCGTCGAGATCGACCGGACGACCGAACCCCGGCTGTGGCGGACGGTCGAGAACCTCGCGATCGCGACGGGCATGCCCATGCCCCGGGTGTACGTGGTCGACGATCCGTCCCCGAACGCCTTCGCGACCGGGCGCGACCCCGAGCACGCCGTCGTCGCCGCGACCACGGGACTGCTCGGGATCATGGACGACCAGGAACTCGAGGGCGTCATGGCGCACGAGCTCGGGCACGTCCGGAACTACGACATCCGCGTCTCGACGATGGTCTTCGGGCTCGTCGTC
>NZ_BACW01000337.1:0-1320 GCF_000333315.1 Curtobacterium sp. B8 | reverse complement strand
GCCAGCGGCCACCAGTGCGTCCCAGAACCCGGTCTCCTGCGGGAGCCAGACGAACAGGACCGCGCCGGTCCCGAGCACCGCGACCGCTGCCACGACCCTGGGACCGAGCACGCCCTGCCCTGCGACGAGCTGTGCGACCCCGTAGAGGTACTTCGCGAACGGCGGGTGCTCGAGGTTCAAGCTCACGTCACCGTGCACGTACGCCCAGCCGGCTCGGACGTAGACGAACTCATCGTTGACCACCGTCGCCCGGCCCAGCCGCCAGAACGCGACGAAGACCGCTGCAGCGCCCACGGCTACCAGCGCGGCGATCCGCACGACGTGGATCCGGTGGTGATGCATGACGCCCTCCTGGTCGCGAACTCCGCCATCTTGACAGGAGCGCGACCGCCGACGCTGGACGCGGTGCTCGCCGGGCGGTTCGTCCGCTGGACGCAGCCCTCGCCGGTCGCTTCCCGCGCCGGACCGCGGACGGAGCGGGCGTCAGCCCTCTGGGTGGTCCCGCCCGGGCAGCCAGGAGTGACCCGGGCCACCCCAGCTGTTCTTCCGGATCGCCTTCGCGACCTGCTTGCCGTAGGGGTGGACGAGCCGGTCCGCGTAGAGGTAGCCGTCGAGGTGGTCGTACTCGTGCTGGAAGATCCGCGCGAGCCAGCCGTGCGCTTCGACCTCGAACGGCTGCCCGTGCTCGTCCTGGGCGCGGAGCAGCGCACCCTCCGACCGCCGCAGCGGGAACCGCTCGCCGGGCACGGAGAGGCAGCCCTCGGACTCGTCGTCCTCGTCCAGTTCCTCCACGGACTCGGGCACCGGGGGAGTCGTCCACAGGACGGGGTTCACCGCCGCGCCGCGGTACAGGACGTCGGCATCATCGGTCCATGAGTAGACGAAGACCCGCTTGCCGACGCCGACCTGCGGACCCGCCAGCCCGACACCCGGGGCCAGGTCCATCGTCTCGAACATGTCCGCCACGAGCTCGCGCAGTCCGTCGTCGAACTCGGTCACCTCCGCCGCGCGCTCGTGGAGGACGGGTTCACCGGTGATGCGGATCGGGAGGACGGCCATTCACCCAGGTTATCCGGCGACGACCGGTAGCCTCGACGCGTGACGACGGACCTCCCGCTCCCCGACGCGGTCAGCAACCTGACCCCGTTCCAGGCGCTCATGATCCCCGTCGCACTGCTCGGGGCGGTGTTCCTCTCCCTCGGCGCACAGTTCCAGAGCCGGGGCGTCCAACGGGTCGAGGCGAGGCTCGGCCGCCAGTCGAAGGGCCTCAGCGTCCGGCACGTGCTCGGGCTGCTGTCGAGCGGCTACTGGGTGCTCGGG
>NZ_BACW01000338.1:0-11086 GCF_000333315.1 Curtobacterium sp. B8 | reverse complement strand
GCCGACCCGAACGCCAACGGCGAGTCGTTTTCACTTCGACCCGGACGAGGCGGGGCAGCGTGCCGCCTCGCGGGCGTTCGCCGAAGAGCAGCGGTTCGCCGCCCAGACCTTCGTCGCGGTGGCGCCCGACGGCCTCGACCCGTGCGACCTCCGGCTCGCGCGCGGCGACGACGCCATCCGTCGCCTGGTCACGAACAAGCGCCCGATGTTCGAGTTCATGATCCGCCGGACCCTCGACGGGCACGACCTCGAGACGGTCGAGGGCCGTGTCGGTGCCCTCCGCGCCGCGGCGCCCGTGCTCGCGACCATCCGCGACCGTTCGCTCACGCAGGGCTACGTGCGCGAGCTCGCCGGCTGGCTCGGCCTCGACATCCCCGAGGTCCGTCGCGCGGTCGAGAACGCTCGCCAGCGAGCGCGCGGCGCGCAGGACGATCGGTCTGGAGGCACGGTGCCGGTCGCGCAGGCCGGTCCCGGTGGTGAGTTGGTCGCCCCCGCGGACGAGCCGGTGGCCGGACTCCGGTCACTGCCGAACGACCCGATCACCCGCATGGAGCGCGACGCCGTGATGGCGATGGTGCAGCAGCCCGGGCACGTCGGTGCGCCACTGCTCGGCCTCGCAGCGGCGGCCACGTTCTCGGCGCCGATGCTCGCCGTCGTCCGTGACGCCGTCGTCGCGAACGTCGACGCGGTCGGCGCGGGCGACTGGCTCGACCGGCTGCTCACCGACGTGCCGATGCCGCTCCGGGGTCTCGTGCAGGAGCTCGCGCTGTCGCCGATCCCCGCCCGCACCGACGAAGACCTCGCGCTCTACTGCCGGAGCATCGTCGTCGCCCTCGTCGAGCGCGACCTGCTCGCACGCAAGGCGTCGTTGCTCGGGCAGCTGCAGCGGGCCGACCCGCACGAGCAGGCCGACCGTCGTGCGGAGATCCAGCGGCAGCTCGTGGACATCGACGCGCAGCGGATGCGGTTGCGGGCGGACTCCGAGGCTGCTGCGGCCGCTGCCGGCCAGCGCTGAGCGGGCGGCCCCGGGCGGCCGGCCAGCGCTGAGTGGGCGGACCCGGGCGGACCTGGGCGGACGGCTGTTCGCTGGCGGGGCTCGGCTGGCGGTCACAGTTGGTCGCAGGAGGTGTCGGGCGTGCGTGCAGCGGGCGGCACGTCGTGCGACCAGCGCGGGACGAGCACGGCATGTCGTGCGACCAACACCGCGACCGGCGCCGCGCCCCCGGTCCTGCCCGCCCCCGGGCCGGTCGCGACTCCCCGCCGCCGCGACGCCGGGCGGTCACGAACGGTCGGTCCCGCGCGCGCCAGGCGACAGTTCGTGACCGGTGGCCGGAGCTGAGCGGGGAGTCGTGACCCCGCGCCACGCCCACCGCGCCGCCTTCGGGTCGCTCCTGGTCGCAGGAGGTGTCGGGCGTGCGTGTGGCGGGCGGCACGTCGTGCGACCAGCGCGGGACGAGTACGGCATGTCGTGCGACCAACACTGCGGTCGGCGCCGCGCCCCGGTCCTGCCCGCGGTTCTGCCCGCCCGCCGGCCGGTCACGACTCCCCGCCGCCGCGACGCCGGGCGGTCACGAACGGTCGGTCCCGCGCGCGCCAGGCGACAGTTCGTGACCGACAGCCGGAGATGAGCGAGGAGTCGTGACCCCGCGCGCCAGGCGACAGTTCGTGACCGACGGGCGGAGCTGAGCGGGGAGTCGCGACCGCCCACCCAACCACCAGCCGAGTCGCCCCCGCCCCGCCCCCTCCGACGCCCGATGTTGCCCGACGCAACGATCGTGCACGACACGCCGAGACCGACCGGCGACATCATGCGCCACACGGCGCGGCGCCGCATTACAGCGGTGTAAACAAATCGCCCTCAGTTCGCTGACTTCCGTGACAGGGTGGTACCAATGAGCGTTCCTGACCGGGCACACAGTCGTTCCACCCGCCGGTCAGGACTCCTGCAATCATCACCAGAGAGGTACACGGACATGGCATCCGTCACCAAGTGGGGCAAGCGCGGCATCGCGCTCGGCGCCGGGGCAGCAGCGACGGCGCTGGTGCTGACCGGCTGCGCGAGCAGCAGCGTGTCGTCCACCGACCTGAACGGCCTGACGATCGGCACGACCGACAAGATCACGTCGCTCGACCCGGCCGGCTCGTACGACAACGGCTCCTTCGCCGTGCAGAACCAGGTGTTCCCGTTCCTGATGAACACCCCCGTCGGCAGCCCGGACGTCAAGCCGGACATCGCGACCAAGGGCGAGTTCACGAACGACACCACGTACGAGGTGACGCTCAAGAAGGGGCTGAAGTTCGCGAACGGCCACGACCTCACGTCGAGCGACGTGAAGTTCTCGTTCGACCGCGAGCTCAAGATCAACAACGAGAACGGCCCGCAGTCCCTGCTCGCCAACCTCAAGAGCATCGACACCCCGGACGACACCACGGTCGTGTTCCACCTCGACCACGCCGACCAGACCTGGCCGCAGGTGCTCTCGAGCCCGGCCGGTCCGATCGTCGACGAGCAGGTCTTCTCCGCCGACAAGCTCACCCCCGCGGCGGACATCGTCAAGGGCAAGGCGTTCGCCGGGCAGTACGAGATCACCTCGTACAAGGAGAACGACACGATCCAGTACAAGGCGAACAAGGAGTACGACGGCCTCCTGGGCAAGGCGAAGACCGACGAGGTCACCGCCAGCTACTACACCAAGGAGACCGACCTCAAGCTCGCCGTGCAGCAGGGCGACGTCGACGTGGCGTACCGCTCGCTGACGCCGACCGACATCGCCGACCTGCGCAAGGACGACAACGTCAAGGTCACCGACGGCCCCGGTGGCGAGATCCGCTACCTCGTCTTCAACTTCAAGACGCAGCCGTTCGGCACCGGCCAGTCCGACGCCGACGAGGCGAAGGCCCTCGCGGTCCGCCAGGCGGTCGCGGACGTCGTCGACCGCGAGAAGCTCGCGAAGGACGTGTACAACAACACGTACTCGCCGGTCTACTCGATGGTCCCGGACGGTCTCACCGGTGCGGCGACCCCGTTCAAGACGCTCTACGGTGACGGCAACGGCGGCGCCGACGTGGACAAGGCGAAGAAGACCCTGTCCGACGCCGGCGTCTCCGGCAAGGTGCAGCTCGACATCCAGTACGCGCCGGACCACTACGGCTCGACGTCGGACGACGAGTACGCCGAGCTCAAGACGCAGCTCGAGAACTCGGGCTTGTTCACCGTGAACATCCAGTCGACGGTCTACACGACGTACGCGGTCGACCGCACGAAGGACGCCTACCCCGTGTACCAGCTCGGCTGGTTCCCGGACTTCTCGGACGCGGACAACTACCTGTCGCCGTTCTTCACGAAGGACAACTTCGTGCAGAACCACTACGACGACCCGACGATCCAGAAGCTCATCGCCGAGGAGCAGGCCGAGTCGGACGCGTCCAAGCGCGCGGACCTCATCGAGCAGGCGCAGCAGCAGGAGGCCGAGCAGATCTCGACCCTGCCGCTCCTCCAGGGCAAGTCGATCGCCGTGGCCGGCAAGGACGTCAAGGGCCTGACCCTCGACGCGTCCTTCAAGTTCCGCTACGCGACCCTCTCCAAGTGACAGCGACCCTCTCCGAGTAACACCGATGTGACCCCAGGGGGCGCTCCCGACCGGAGCGCCCCCTGACCACGTCCCGAAAGGCACCCCACCCCGTGACCCTCACGAACCCCGAGGCGATCGAGACCGAACCCACCAAGCCGCAGGCACAACGTCGTGCCCGGGGCGGCGGTGGCGGTCTCGGCCGGTACGTCCTCGTCAGATTCCTCCTGATCTTCCCGACCGTCTTCATCCTCGTGACGCTCGTGTTCTTCCTGATGCGCGTCATCGGGAACCCGATCACCGCGTCCGTCGGCGGCCGTCTGACGCCCGACCAGCTGCAGGAGCGCCTGCACGCCGCCGGGTACGACCGCCCCGTGCTCGTGCAGTACTTCGAGTACCTCGGCAACATCGTCCGGTTGAACTTCGGCGAGACGTCGACCGACCACCGGCCGATCACCGAGATCATCCTGCAGTACGGCGGCGCGACGGCCGAGCTGGTCTTCTACGCGCTCATCGTGGCGCTCGTCCTCGGCATCCCGCTCGGCATGCTCGCCGCCTACGTCCGTGACAAGTGGCCGGACGTGCTCTTCCGGGCTCTCGCGATCCTGACGTACGCGACCCCCGTGTTCTTCGGCGGCCTGCTGCTCAAGCTCGTGTTCTCGGTCTGGCTCGGCTGGCTGCCGCTCGGCGACCGTGCATCGACGCGGGTCAGCCTCGTCCTCGACAACATCCCCGGCGCCACCGGCATCTACATCGTCGACGCGCTCCGCACCGGCAACGCGCAGATCATCGGGGACGTGCTCGCGCACGCCGTCCTGCCCGCGCTGACGCTCGGGCTGCTCACCGCCGGCATCTTCCTCCGCCTGGTGCGCGCCAACATGATCGGTTCGCTCGGCTCCGAGTACGTCGACGCGGCCCGCTCGCGCGGCGTCCGGGAGGCGCGGCTCGTCCGGACGCACGCGTTCCGTCCCGCCCTCGTGCCGATCATCACGGTCATGGGACTCCAGATCGCCATGCTCCTCGGTGGTTCCGTCCTGACCGAGACCACCTTCGGGTGGCGCGGGCTCGGCTTCGAGCTCAACCAGTACCTGTCGGCCCGCGACTTCGTCGCGGTCCAGGGCATCGTCGCGATGCTCGCGGTGATCGTCGCGGTGACGAACTTCGTCGTCGACGTCGTCGCCGCGCTCATCGACCCGAGAGTGAGGTTCTAGCGATGGCCGACACCGCCCTCGTCGACCGCCACGAGCCGCTGTGGAAGCGTCTGCCCGTGGTCGTCCAGCTCCGCAGGAGCACCGGCTGGCAGCGCGCCATGCTCGTCACCGGCGTGGTCATCTGCGCCCTGTACCTCGTCGTCGCGATCGCCGCACCGCTCATCGCTCCGTACGGCTTCGGCCAGCTGCAGTCCGCCGACGGCCAGGGCTTCCCGCGCACCGCGGCCCCGAGCCCGGAGCACATCTGGGGCACCACGGTCGGCGGGTTCGACGTGTTCAGCCGCACCGTCTACGGCGCCCGGACCGCGGTGCTCGTGGTCATCGTCGCGGTCGTCGTGTCGATCACGATCGGCGTCATCCTCGGCATGGTCTCCGGCTACCTCGGCGGCTGGCTCGACCGGGTCCTCGTGGTGGTCGCCGACGCGATCTACGCCTTCCCGTCGCTGCTGCTCGCGATCGTGGTCTCGATCGTCGTCTCCGGCGGCAACTCGAGCTACTCGGGCGGCATCATCGCGGCGGCCATCTCGATCACCGTCGTGTACGTGCCGCAGTACTTCCGCGTGGTCCGCGCGGAGGCAGTGCGCCTCAAGAACGAGGCGTTCGTCGAGTCGGCACGCGTCGTCGGCACGAACCCGTGGCGGATCATGACCCGGCACGTGCTCCGGAACTCCACGCGGAGCCTGCCGCTCATCCTGACGCTGAACGCGAGCGACGCGATCCTGACGCTGGCGGGCCTCGGCTTCCTCGGCTTCGGCATCGGCCCGACCTCCGGCGCCGAGTGGGGCTACGACCTCAGCCGCGCGCTGTCCGACGTGGCGTCGGGCATCTGGTGGACGGGCGTCTTCCCCGGTGTGGCGATCGTCGTGCTCGTGCTCGGTGTGACCTTCATCGGAGAGAGCCTCAACGACATCTCCGACCCCCGTCTGCGTGCTCGCCGTCGCTTGAAGCAGCTGGTGTCGCGCAAGCAGGCGGCCGGCACGGAAGGAGCAGCAGCATGACGGACGCGACGAACCGACCCAGCGCAAGCGGCCAGTCCGACGTGACCGGCCAGTCCGACGTGACCGGCCAGCCGGGCGCGACCAAGCGCCTCCAGGCCGGCGACACGACGACCGAGGCGGTGGCCGTCGTCGACGACCTGACCGTCACGTTCGCCACCGACAACGGTGCCGTCGACGCCGTCAAGGGCGTCAGCATCGACGTGCGACCCGGCGAGGTCCTCGCCCTCGTCGGCGAGTCCGGCTCCGGCAAGTCCGTCACCGCCAGGAGCATGCTCCGGCTCATGCCGGAGACCGCCACCCTCGGCGGCGCGGTGTACCTCGACGGCACCGACGTGATCAGCGTCGGCGCGGGCAAGCTCCGCGAGCTCCGCGGCACCGCCGGTGCGATGGTCTTCCAGGAGCCGTCGACCGCGCTGAACCCGGTCTTCACGGTCGGGTGGCAGATCGCCGAGGGGCTCCGCGCCCACGGCGGCGTCTCCAAGAAGGAGGCCCGGGCCAAGGCGATCGACTACCTCCGCCGTGTCGGGATCCCCGACCCCGAGACGCGGGTCGACCACTACCCGCACCAGTTCTCCGGCGGGCAGAAGCAGCGCGTCGTGATCGCGAGCGCGCTGGCCCTCGAGCCGAGCGTCATCATCGCCGACGAGCCGACGACCGCGCTCGACGTGACGGTGCAGGCGGAGATCCTCGACCTCCTCCGGCGCTGCCGCGACGAGTTCGGCGCCGCGATCGTGATCATCACGCACAACATGGGCGTGGTGGCCGACCTGGCCGACCGCGTCGCCGTGATGTACCAGGGCGAGATCGTCGAGGAGGCCCCGGTCCGCGAGCTCTTCGCGGCGCCGCAGGCCGACTACACGAAGCGCCTGCTCGCAGCCGTGCCCCGGCTCGAGGCGTCGACCGGCTCGGCGCGCCGGGCGGCGATCTCCGAGGACGTCGAGCCGCTGGTGTCGGCGCGGGGTCTCGAGATCGAGTACCCCGGACGCCTCGGGTCCCACGCCTTCAGGGCCGTGAAGGGCGTCGACCTCGCGATCCGCCCCGGCGAGGTCCTCGGCCTCGTGGGGGAGTCCGGCTCGGGCAAGACCACCATCGGTCGAGCGATCGCCGGTCTCACCCGTGTGACCGGCGGCTCGCTGAACGTCCTCGGCACCGAGATGCTCGGGTACCGTGAGCGCGACTTCAAGCGGCACCGGAAGGACATCGGGTTCGTCTTCCAGGACCCGGCGACGTCGTTCAACCCGCTGCTCACGATCGCGGAGTGCGTGGCCGAACCGCTCGTCGTGCACGGCGAGGTCCGGAGCCCCCGGGCCGCGCGCAAGCGGGTCGACGAGTTGCTCGAGGCCGTCCAGCTGCCCGCCGCGTACGGCGACCGCTACCCGCACGAGCTCTCCGGTGGGCAGCGTCAGCGTGCGTCGCTCGCCCGGTCGCTCGCGCTCCGGCCGAAGCTGCTCATCGCGGACGAGCCGACGAGTGCGCTCGACGTGTCGGTGCAGGCCCGCGTGCTGGAGCTCTTCCTCGAGCTCCAGCAGGACCTCGGGTTCGCGTCGCTGTTCATCAGTCACGACCTCGCGGTCGTCGGGGCGCTCTCCGACCGGATCGCCGTGCTCTACCGGGGCGACCTGGTCGAGACGGGCACGACGGCGCAGGTCCTCGGCGCGCCGCAGCACCCCTACACGCAGCGGCTGCTCGCGTCGCTCCCCGTGCCGGACCCGGCGGAACAGGCCGAGCGACGGCGTACGCTGGAGGAACTGGAGCGCGTCGGGTCCTGACCCGACCGGACCGGCCTGGAGGCGCGACCCGCGTCGTCGACGCACCTCGCGCCTCCAGGCGGTCGCCTCCGGTGCCGTGCACACGCGGCGACGACCTCCCACGTCGCCGCGCGGACCGCCGCCAGGGGGCGGCGTGGAAGGGGACCCATGATCGCGGTGAACGGACCGGCGGTCGTCGCAGACGACGTCTCGATCGAGTACCGGAGCGGACGAGCGGGGGAGCCGATCCGCGCCGTCGACGGCGTGAGCCTGTCGCTCCGGCAGGGCGAGATCCTCGCGGTCCTCGGCGAGTCCGGCTCCGGCAAGTCCACCCTCGCGGCGGCGATCGCCGGTCAGCTCGGCGCGCACGGCGAGGGCGAGGGGGCGTACCGTCGCCAGATCGTCGGCGGGGAGCTGACCGTCCTCGGCCAGAGGACCCGCGGGCTCCGGGCATCGTCCCGCAAGCTCGAACGGCTCAGCGGCCGGATCGGCTACCTGCCGCAGGACGCCGCCGACCGCCTCAGCCCCGACCTCACCGTCGGCGAGGCCGTCGCGGAGCCCATCTACGTCCGCGACCGCCGCTTCGGCCGGAAGGAGGCCGGGCTCATGGTCGCCCGGCTGCTCGACGCCGTGCACCTGCCGCTCGGGTCGATGCGTCTCAACACGTGGGAGCTCTCCAGCGGGCAGCGGCAGCGCGTCGCGCTGGCTCGGGCGCTCATCCTCGAGCCGCAGCTGCTCGTCGCCGACGAACCGGCTCGTGGCGTCGACGTCCTGGTCCGGCAGTCGGTGCTCGAAGCGCTCGCGAACCTCCAGCGGAACCGCCAGTTCTCGGCGATCGTGGTGTCGAGCGACCTCCGCGAGGCCAGGGCACTCGCCGATCGCGTCGCCGTGATGGCCGACGGCCGCCTGGTCGGCCTCGGCACCTTCGACGACGTGCTCGACAACCCGGTCGACCCCTACGTGAAGACCCTCGCCGCCACCGCCGCGCGCCCGGTCAAGCGTCGTCCGGCCGGCGGTGCTGCTGCCGCTGCCGCACCGGCCGCTCCCCGCCGGTCCTCCGCGCCCCGTCGTCCGGTGGCCGCTGCCGGGACCGGACCCCGCACCGACCGACAGGAGCAGGCATGAGCGCCGAGACCGCAGCCCCGACCCCGGCCGGCACGCGAGGACACCGAGCCGTCGTGACCGACCACGGCGCACCGCTGCGGGTGGCCCCGCCGACCGCCGGTCCGGTCGCGATCCTGCCGTCGCCCGCCGACCTCCACGTCGCGGCCGTGCAGGACGCCGGCGGCACCGTGTCCGCCGTGGGCGAGGACACCCGCGGCATCGTCTGGCTCGACCCGCGCGACCCGGACGGGCTCGCGCGGGCCCTCGACACGGCGCCTTCGGTCGGCTGGGTCCAGCTCCCGTTCGCCGGCGTCGACGCCTTCGCCGGGCTCATCGCGGCGCACGGCGACCGGGTGCTGTTCACCTCCGCGAAGGGCGCGTACGCGGAGCCGGTGGCCGAGCACGCCCTCGCGCTCACCCTCGGCACCCTCCGGGTGCTCCAGAAGCGCGCGCGAGCGACGTCGTGGGCGACCGAGCCCGAGGGCGTGTCGCTCTACGGGCGGAACGTCCTGGTCATCGGCGCCGGCGGCATCGCGCTCGAGTACATCCGGCTGCTCGCCCCGTTCGACGTCACCGTGACGGTCGTCCGGCGCTCGTCCTCGCCCGTCGAGGGCGCCGACCGCACCGTCACGACCGACCGGCTCGACGAGGTCCTGCCGGACGCCGACGTCGTGATGATCGCCGCCGCCATGACCTCGGGCACGGCGAAGCTCCTCGGCGCCCGGCAGTTCGGCCTCATGAAGCCCTCGGCCCGGCTCGTGAACATCGCCCGCGGCGGCCTGGTCGACACCGACGCGCTCGTCACCGCTCTCCGCGAGGGGACGATCGCCGCAGCGGGCCTCGACGTCACCGATCCCGAGCCGCTCCCGGACGGGCACCCGCTCTGGGACGAGCCCGGGGCGGTCATCACCCCGCACCAGGCCGACACCCCCGAGATGGTCGCCCCGCTGCTCGCCGAGCGGGTGCGTGCGAACACCACGGCGTTCCTCCGTGGCGACGGGGAGGGGTTCGTCGGGGTCGTGGACCCGGTGGCGGGCTACTGAACCGCCACGCCCGGGGTGCGGCGACGATGCGGTGAGCGGGCTCCGGGTGCTGCTATGCTGTTACCCGTTGTTCAGCAGAGCAACTGATCCTCGATAGCTCAATTGGCAGAGCAGCCGGCTGTTAACCGGCAGGTTGTTGGTTCGAGTCCAACTCGGGGAGCGTCAGACCCCCACCGTTCGCGGTGGGGGTCTTTTGCGTCCCCGGATTCTTCGCGTCCCCGGGCTCTCCGCATCCCCGGGTTCTCCGCGTCTTCGGTGGTCCATGGCTCGGAGTCTTCCCCGCCTTCTTCAAGCGCGCGTGGAGCACGAGCCTGTTAGCGTTCTCAGGTGCGCATGCCCAGCCTCATCCTCGCCGTGACGGTCGTCGTCGCGACGGGCGCACTGCTGCAGGGCTGCACGTCGTCGGATCCGACGCCAGAGGACTCCTCAGCGGGTTCGGCCGGAGTGGGCACGGTGACCGGGAGTGCACCGATCATGTTCGCGTTCACCTGTCGTACCGGCTCCGGTGCCGGGACGGAGACGTACACGACGTACTCCGCCGTGTGGGAAGACCGCCGCGCGGAGTGCACCGCGTTCCGGACGACGGGCAGCGTTCTCTCCACGCAACAGGCCGCCGCGGTACGAGCCGCCCGGGGCGCCGCGGCGCTCGACGAGCTCGCCGCGGGGTGCGCCGTCCGCGGAGCCGGTGCCTGGGTGCGCCCGGTGACCGAAGCGAGGGCAGCTGACATCGCCGCCGGCCTCCTCGCCTACTGCCCCGGACACCCGGAGCACGAGCGACTGCGCGAGGCGTTGGCGACGTACCGCAGCTGAGCGGCACCTCCGAGTCCCGCTCCCTCGAACGGGTGCGACGCCCCGCGTCGCTTCCGTCACCCGCGCTCGATGAGGAGCGTGCCGTCCCGGTTGTTGTCCTCGATCGTCCCCTGCTTCGCGATGTAGACGTCGAGGTAGTCGACCCGGAAGTGCTCGAGCTGTCCGCTCGACTCCGAGAGGAACGTCCGCACCTGCCGAGGCATCGTCCTGCGGTCGTCCTCACCGACGACGATGGCACTGAACGGGCCGTTCTGCGGCTTCATCGTGCCTCGCTCGGGGAAGTAGATCCGCCAGGTGTTCGCGCTGAACCTCGCGAAGAGCACGTTGTCCGTGTCCTCGCCGCGGACCGTGAGCGCTTCGTCGAGCAGGGCGATCCCGCTCGGCCGGGTCGTCGCCACCGCCTTGCCGAGCACAGCGACGGGGACGAGCAGGGCAGCGACGAGTGTGACTCCGACGACACGGACGACGGGCGAACGCGACGCAGCGAGTCGGCCGTACCCGATCGCCGCCAGCGCGATGACGAACGGCATCCACGCGTCGTATTAGTACGGCAGCGAGACGTTCGCGACCAGGATGTAGAAGACGAGGAAGACGCCGAGGGCG
>NZ_BACW01000339.1:0-2347 GCF_000333315.1 Curtobacterium sp. B8 | reverse complement strand
CGACATCCCGGTGCTCGGCAACGGCGACATCTGGTCCGCCGCCGACGCCCTGCGCATGGTCGACGAGACCGGCTGCGACGGCGTCGTCGTCGGACGTGGCTGCCTCGGTCGCCCGTGGCTGTTCGGCGACCTCGCGGCGGCGTTCCGCGGCGAGGACGTCCGTGCGATGCCGACGCTCGGCGAGGTCGCGGTCGCGTTCCGTCGGCACGCCGAACTCCTCGTCGAGTTCTTCGGCTCGGAAGACCACGGCTGCCGCGACGTCCGCAAGCACGTGGCGTGGTACTTCAAGGGGTACCCGATCGGCGGTGACGTCCGGTCCGGCCTCGCGATGGCCTCGAGCCTGCAGGAGATCGACGACCTGCTCGGCAGGCTCGACTGGACGGCGCCGTACCCGGGCGCCGACGTCGAGGGCCCCCGCGGGCGTGCCGGGCACCCGAAGCGCACCGCACTGCCGGACCGGTGGCTCGAGTCGCGCGACGTCGACGCCGAGTTCCGCAAGGTCCTCGCGGCCGCCGAGCTCCACCACAGCGGCGGATGAGCGCCACCGCCTCGTACGGTCCGGCCGACGCCGAGCGCTGGCTCCCCGAGCAGCACTCGAACCGTCGCTCCGACTTCGCCCGTGACCGCGCCCGGCTCCTGCACTCCAGCGCGCTCCGGCGTCTGGCCGCCAAGACCCAGGTGCTCAGCCCCACGACGGGGCTCGACTTCGCCCGCAACCGGCTGACCCACTCGCTCGAGGTCGCGCAGGTCGGCCGGGAACTCGCGGACTCGCTCGGGCTCGACCCCGACGTGGTCGACACCGCCTGCCTCGCGCACGACATCGGTCACCCGCCCTTCGGACACAACGGCGAGACGGCGGTCAACGCCTGGGCCGCGGGCATCGGCGGGTTCGAAGGAAACGCACAGACGCTGCGACTCCTGACCCGGCTCGAGCCGAAGGTGTACGGGTCGGGGCCGGACGCCGACCGCGCGTACGGGTTGAACCTGACCCGGGCGTCGTTGGACGCGAGCTGCAAGTACCCGTGGCCCGCCTCCCAGGGCGTGTCGGAAGCGTCGTCTGGTCGGACGAAGTTCGGGTTCTACGACGACGACCACGCAGCGTTCGAGTGGCTCCGGGCCGGCGCTCCCCGTCGTCAGCGCTGCATCGAGGCCCAGGTCATGGACCTCTCCGACGACATCGCGTACTCGGTGCACGACTTCGAGGACGCCGTCGTCGCGGGCTTCATCGACGTCGCGGCGCTCGGGGACCGCGTCGGCGAGAACGACATCGTGACGGCCATGCACGCCTGGGTGGGGGACGACCTCAGCCGCGAGGAACTGCTCGAGGCGTTCGACCGGCTCCGCGCGCTGCCGCTCTGGATGACCTCCTACGACGGCTCCCGGCGTGACCTCGCGCGCCTGAAGAACCTGACCTCGCAGCTCATCGGCCGGTTCGCGCGGACGGCGACCGCCGCGACGCGCGAGTCCTACGCGTCCGGCTCCCTCGTCCGGTTCGCAGCGTCGGTGGTGACGCCCCCGGAGATCATCGGCGAGATCGCCGTGCTCAAGGGGATCGTGGCGGCGTTCGTGATGACCCACGGCGACCGGCAGCCGGTGTACGAGGAGCAGCGACGGGTGCTGACCGAGCTGCTCGACGCGCTCGCGGCCACCGGCAGCGCCGACCTCGAGCCGGGGTTCGCGGCGGACTGGCGTGCGGCGTCCGACGATGCCGGGCGGCTGCGGGCGGTCGTCGACCAGGTGGCGAGCCTGACCGACCAGGGGGCGCTCGCGTGGCACCGGCGGCTCGTCGTGGGGGAGCAGGAGCGGACGCACATCCCGGTGTGACGTCGTGCGCTGGCGCGCGGCGCTGGCGCTCGGTGTCGGCGCGCGGCGCTGGCGCGCGCCAGCGCTCGGTGCGAGGATTCCCGCACGGTGCGACGCGCAAGGGCGGTCACCATGTGTGGAACCTCGCACCGAAGGCCCACGGCAGTCGCCGCGACCGCCACGACGCAACCACGACGCGATCACGACGCGACCACGCACCGGGGGTGCGGAGCGCGCCGGTCCTGCACCGCGCCTCCAGGCAGGTGGCCCGTCCACAGACGGACCGACGGCCAACGGGGGTCGGTCGCACGAACTAGGATCGAGGGGTGGCTGGCAGGATCGCGCGGAACGACATCGACGAGGTCCGCTCGCGTGTCAACATCGCGGACGTCGTCGGCGACTACGTCACGCTGAAGCACGCGGGCGTCGGCTCGATGAAGGGCCTCTGCCCGTTCCACGACGAGCGCTCTCCGTCGTTCCACGTCCGGCCTCAGGTCGGCCGCTACCACTGCTTCGGGTGCGGCGAGGACGGCGACGTCTCAGC
>NZ_BACW01000340.1:0-14656 GCF_000333315.1 Curtobacterium sp. B8 | reverse complement strand
CGCGAGGACTGTCGCTCAGCCCGAGTCTCGTTGCGTGCGGGCCGAGTCTCGGGGTCGGCTCACGCCGTCAGGACGGCCCACCCAGCGGCCGGGAGGCGCACGGTCCCGTCCCGCAGGTCGCCGCCGCCCGCCTCGACGTGCGTCGCACCCGCCGCGGGCAGCTCCACCGGCTCGTCCGCGAGGTTCAGCGTCGTCACCACGGCCGCGTCCGCGGTCGCGGTCCGCAGCACGAGCCCGGTGTTCGTCAGGTGCACGACGTCGGTGTGGGCACGGTGCAACCAGGGGTTCCGGCGTCGGAGCGCCACGAGGGCCTCGTACGTGCGGGTCAGCTCCACCGGTGCCGGCGGGGTGTCCGGGAACGTCGGACGGACCGCGTCGTCGCCGCCCTCGCGTTCCTCCTTCACGCCGGTCCAGCCGTACTCGTCCCCCGCGTACACGACCGGCGTCCCCGCCACGGTGAAGAGGACGGCCGCCGCGTGCCCGGCGAACCGCTCCCCCACGGCACTCGCGATCCGGGTGACGTCGTGGTTGCCGACGAACGTGGTCGGCGCCTGCGTCGCCAGCAGCGCATCGTGCCGCTCGACCGCGTGCGCGAGCTCGAACAGGTTCCGGTCAGTGATGCCGTGCCAGATCCCCTGCCACAGCTCGTACTGCGTGGTGGAGTCCATCGTCGACGCGCGGACGATCGCTGCCGTGTCGCCGTGGATGACCTCGCCGCTGAACCAGGCCTCCGGGAACCGCTCGCGCACCCGCGGCAGGACCCGGGCCCAGAAGGCCGGCGGCACCGCGTAGGCCGCGTCGAGCCGCCACCCGTCGATCCCGCGGTCGAGCCAGTGCGTCATGACCTCGACGACGAGGTCCTCCGTGGCCGCGCTGTCGTGGTCGAGGGCGACGAGGATGTCGTGCCCCTCGAAGTCCCCCACCGGCACGCGCTGCCCCGGGGTCCACCCCGCCCAGTCCACGGCGAACAGGTCGGCGCTCGGGGCGTCCGGCCCCTGTTCCTCGAGCGCGCGGAACGCCGGGTGCTCGCGGCCCACGTGGTTGAAGACACCGTCGAGCAGGACCCGCACGCCACGCTCGTGCGCCGCTGCGACGAGTCGGTCGAGGTCGTCGACGTCCCCGAGGCGCGGGTCGATGCGTAAGTGGTCGACCGTGTCGTAGCCGTGCGTCGAACTCGCGAAGACCGGTCCGAGCAACAGCCCGTTCAGTCCGAGGTCCACGACGTGGTCGAGCCACGGGGTGATGCGGTCGAGGCGGTGCTCGAGGACCCGGTCCGCGACGGGGGTGGCGGGCCGGACCTCCGCGCCGACGAACCCCAGCGGATAGACGTGCCACCACACGGCGTGCTCGACCCACGCGGGTTCGGCGGGGCGGTCCGGTCCTTCGTGGCTGCTCACCGCTCCGATGGTGCCAGGCGCTCCCCGCGCGGGTGCGGATGTCCTGTGTGCGCGCTGGTGCCCCAGGGAGAGGATGGTTCCATGGGACGCGCGATCAGGACCGAGGCCGACGCCGCCGCGAACGAGGCCGAGCACGCCGAACGGACCTGCGCCTCGTGCGGTCGTCGGATGCCCTCGTCCGCTGCCCCGGACGCGAAGTACTGCTCGTCCGCCTGCCGGAAGCACGGCCTCGACGCCACCGACCTGGCGCTCGAACAGCGGATCGACGAGCTGCTCGCGGCTCGTGCCCGGTCGTCGAGCATCTGCCCGTCCGACGCCGCACGCGCCCTCGACCCGGACGGGTGGCGCGACCTGATGGAGCCCGCTCGCCGGGCAGCGCGGCGCATGGTCGCGCGCGGCGAGGTCGAGATCACCCAGCACGGCAGTGTCGTCGACCCGTCGACCGCGAAGGGGCCCATCCGGATCCGCCGCCCCCGGTAGGGAACACCTGTCGCCCGCCTGCGTTGCACCCGGGGATGACTCTCGACACCACACCGACCGCGACCGCCACGACGCCCGTCCGACACGAAGCCCTCGTCGTGGGTGCCAGCGGCATCACCGGGTCCGCACTGGTGGACCACCTGCTCGACCTCGGCTGGGAGGTCACAGCCCTGTCCCGGCGGCCGCACCCCCGCGACGGCGTCCGCACCGTCGCCGCCGACCTCCGCGACCCGGAGTCCCTGCGCACCGCGCTGGCGGGCGAGCAGCCGACGCACGTGTTCTTCACCGCGTGGCAGCGGCAGGACACCGAGGCCGAGAACATCCGCGTCAACGGCGGCATGGTGCGGGACCTCCTCGCGGCCCTCTCGCACGCACCGCTCGCCCACGTCGCCCTCGTCACCGGACTGAAGCACTACCTCGGCCCGTTCGAGGCGTACGCCGCGGGCGAGATGCCGGACACGCCCTTCCACGAGGAGGAGCCCCGGCTCGACACCCCGAACTTCTACTACGCGCAGGAGGACGAGCTCTTCGCAGCGGCCGAGCGCCAGGGCTTCACCTGGTCCGTGCACCGGTCGCACACGGTGATCGGGCACGCCGTCGGCAACGCCATGAACATGGGCCTGACGATCGCCGTCCAGGCGACGCTGGCGAAGGAGCTCGGCCTCGACTTCGTGTTCCCGGGCAGCGAGGCGCAGTGGAACGGGCTCACGGACATGACCGATGCCGGCATCCTCGCCGAGCACATGGTGTGGGCGGCCACCTCGCCCGAGGGCGCTGACGAGGCCTTCAACGTGGTGAACGGCGACGTCTTCCGCTGGCGGTGGATGTGGCCGCGACTCGCCGCGCACCTCGGGGTGGACCCGGCGCGCGTCGTCGGCTTCGACGGCACCGCACGCCCGCTCGAGGAGCAGATGGCCCGGTACGAGTCTGCATGGGCCGGGATCGCCGAGCGGTACGGCCTCACCGAGCACGACATCACCCGCTTGGCGTCCTGGTGGCACACGGACGCCGACCTCGGTCGCACGATGGAGGTCGTCACCGACATGGGCAAGAGCCGGGAGGCCGGGTTCACCGCGTTCCGCCGCACCGAGCGTGCGTTCGCCGACCTGTTCGACCGCTACCGCGCGGACCGCCTCATCCCCTGATCCGTACCCCGTTCGAACCAACCGGGGGACACGAACCTGCGGCCCGGCCGCGAGTCACGCGTTCCGTGCTGGTTGTGTTCAGGGCACAGGCGCCGGGGACCCTCGGCGGTTCCCGGAGGAAGGAAGACACCATGTCGCTCGGAGACAAGGCGAAGGACGTCACCCAGAAGCTCGTCGGCAAGGTCGAGGAAGCGGTCGGCAAGCACACCGACGACGACGAGCTGAAGCACCAGGGCCAGAAGGACCAGGTCATGGGCGAGGGTCGTCTCGAGACCGAGAAGGCCAAGGACAAGCTGACGGGCAACTGATCCGTCCATCCCACTGACGCCCGCGCCGTTCGACGGCGCGGGCGTTCGCTGTGTCGGACGTGCGCCGCGCGGGGGTCAGAACGCGTAGCGGATGCGGCAACTCGGCAGGTGTTCCGCCACGAGTTCCCGGAAGCGCTCGACGAGCTGCCCCTTCATCCCCGACCGGTACCGCACGTTCACGGCGCCGTTCTGCGAGACCTTCTGCTCTTGCAGGTCCGGCCGCCACAGCAGGTCCTCGGCCCTCGGGTGCCAGCCGAGGTTGACCTCGTGCAACTGCTCGTTGTGCGTGAGGAAGATGACCTCGGCCGCGAGCTGCGCCTTCGCCGCCGGGGAGAGCACGTCGTCGACGTGGTCGAGCAGTCCGGCCCAGTCGGACTCCCACGTGGGCGTGAGGATGACCGGCGAGAAGTTGAGGTGCACCTCGTACCCGGCGTCGACGAAGTCGTTCACGGCGGCGATCCGCTCGGCGATCGGGCTCGTCCGGATGTCCGTCACCTTCGCGGTCTCGTGCGGCATGAGCGAGAACCGGATGCGGGTGCGGCCCATCGGGTCCCAGTCGAGCAGGTCGCGGTTGACGTACTTCGTCGCGAAGGATGCCTTGGCCGTGGGGCTCATCCGGAACAGGTCGCAGAGGTCGCGCACGTTGTCGCTGAGCATCGCGTCGACCGAGCAGTCGCTGTTCTCGCCGATGTCGTAGACCCAGGACTCCGTGTCGCACTGGTTCGGCTCGGTCTTCGGCCCCTGCTTCGCGATGTTCCGGGCGACGTGCTTGGTGATCTGCTCGATGTTCGCGAACACCGTCACCGGGTTCGAGTACCCCTTGCGGCGCGGCACGTAGCAGTACGCGCACGCCATCGCGCACCCGTTCGCCGTGGACGGTGCGATGAAGTCCGCGGAGCGCCCGTTCGGCCGGGTGACGAGCGACTTCTTCACCCCGAGGACGAGCGCCTCGGTCTTGATGCGGACCCACCGCTGCACGTTCCGCTCGTCGCCGTGGACCTCGGGGATGTTCCAGTGCGAGGCGACCGGGACGATCTCGGCGTCCGGCCAGCGCCCCAGTACCTCCTGCCCGCGGGGCAGCGCGAGTGCGGCGTCCTCGGCGTAGATGCGTCGGACGTCGAGCATCGGACGCGTGCGTGCTTCGCTCATCGCCACCTGTCTACCGGTGACCACCGACGGTGCAGACTCGGGAGCATGCCCGCCGAGCCCGATGACCACTTCTTCGTCGTGGACGGTCGGCGGTGGCGTCGGACGGACCCGACGATCCCCGACGACGTGGCCGCCGCGCTGCGATCGCACCTCGGGCGCGGGCGGAACGCAGTCAAGCGGGCGAAGCGCGACGGCGACGAGGCTGCCCTGGCCGAGGCCCGGCACCGCAACGGGCTCGCGAAGCACGGTCTGGGTGAACGCGGTCCGGAGTGGTGGACGCGGCCGGAGGACGAGCGCGTGGACGATGCCCGCCGTGCGCTCTGCGAGCTCGACGCCCTCGACGAGGACCCCTCGTGACCGGCTAGGGCCGGTACTCCTCACGCTCCGAGGGCGGCGGGGTCGGTATCGAGGCGGGGCCGACACTGCCGTGGGACCCGGGACCGTCCGTCGCGCGGACGAACACCTGCACCACCCGCATGACGATCCGGCCGGCTGCCTGCACCACGTTCCACATCAGGTCCCCCTCCGACGAAGTACCGGTCCGGCCAGGCTACCCGGACGCTCAGCCCTCGGTGTGGCCGAGGTCCGGCTCGGCGAGCAGGCACACCGTGCGCGACGCGGCGGCGTGGAGCTCGAACACCAGGACGTCGTTGCGGCCCTCCCGGAGCACCGGCCCCGGCACGGCGAGCGTCTTCTGGGGACCTCGTGACCAGTACCGCCCGAGGCAGAACCCGTTCACCCAGGCAACCCCCTTCCGGAAGCCGTCGAGGCACAGGTACCGGTCGTCGACGGACGCGAGCTCGAACGACCCGGACGCGAACACCGGTCCGGCGAGCACGTCGCCGGCGGAGGGAGTCGCGTCCCCCAGGACCGAGAGCGCGGCCGGGGCGATCGGGTCGAGCGCGAGCGGCGCGGCCGTCCACCGGGACAGCAGCTCGCCGTCGACGCGGACGTCCCCGATGAGCCCCTTCGGCTCGCCGATGCGCGGACCGTAGTCGACCCGGCCCTGGTCCTCGACGAGGAGCTCCAGCGTGCCGGTGACGGGCGGGAGCGCGATCGCGCGGTCGTGGTGCTCGCGCTCGAGGACCCCGACGACGACCCCGTCGACGGAGACGATCGCGCGGTCACGGACCTCGGTGCCGACGGTGAGGACGCCCCCGGTGGGCAGGGCGACCTCGGTGCGGTGCAGCACGAAGCCGGACGCCGCGCCGAGTGCGTCGAACGTGGGCGGCACGTCGTGCGCCGTCCACGACGTGAGCGTCGGCAGGAGCGTCGCCAGGGGTGCGACGCGGTCGAGCCGGACGGCGACGTCCGTGGCGGGCGCGCGCCGTGCCTCCAGGCCGACACCGCCGGAACCGACAGCGGAACCAGAACCGACAGCGGAACCGGCACTGACACCCGGACCGGCCACGGGGTCGAGCCGACCCGACCCGCCCGGCTGCATCGACGTCGGCAGCGGCGGGACGGGCGCGTAGCGCTCGATCACCGCACGGAACGCGTGGAACTTCTCGGTCGGCCGGCCGGCTTCGTCGAGCGGGGCGTCGTAGTCGTACGACGTCGCGATCGGCCGGTACACGCCCTTGTCGTTCGCCCCGTTGGTGAAGCCGAAGTTCGTGCCGCCGTGGAACATGTAGATGTTGACGGAGCCCCCGGCGGCGAGCAGGTCCTCCAGGTCCGAGGCCGACGCGGCGGCCGGCGTCGTGTGGTGGTGCTCGCCCCAGCTGTCGAACCAGCCGTCCCAGAACTCGGAGCACATGAGCGGCCCGGTCGGTTGCGCCAGGCGGAGCCGCGCCAACCGTGCGGTCGCGCGCGACCCGAACGAGCCGGTCTTGTGGAGCGACGGCAGCGAGCCGTCCTCGAGCATCGTGCCCATCGGCTGGTCGACGCTGGTGAACGGGACCGTCAGGCCGATGTCGCGGTGCATCTGTTCCAGCGCCCGGAGGTACGACGCGTCCGACCCGTAGGCGCCGTACTCGTTCTCGACCTGCACGAGCACGATCGGCCCGCCGTTGTCGATCTGCCGCGGGACCAGCACCGGCGCCAACGCCTGCAGGTACGACGAGACGGCGGCGAGGAACCCGGGCTCGTTCCGCCGGACCCCGACGGTCCCGTCCGCGAAGAGCCAGTACGGCAGCCCGCCGTTCGACCACTCGGCGCAGATGTACGGGCCGGGGCGGACGATGGCGTGCATGCCCTCGGCGGCGACGAGGTCGAGGAAGCGGCCGAGGTCGAGCCCACCGGTGAGGTCGAACACGCCGGGCTGCGGCGCGTGCGCGTTCCAGGCGACGTACGTCTCGATGGTGTTGAGGCCCATGAGCTTGGCCTTGCGGATCCGGTCCTGCCACAGGTCGGGGTGGACACGGAAGTAGTGGATCGCGCCGGAGAGGACGCGGTGGGGCTCGCCGTCGAGCAGGAAGTCGGTGTCGCCGATGGCGAAGCGCATGGGAGGGGCCTTTCAGGGGTCGGGGCCGCGCGGACGGTGTCCGCGCGGCCCCGGTTCGGTGAGGACGGGAGGGACAGGACTACTTCGAGGTGACCTTGAAGCCCTGCTCGTTGCCGTACTTCACGATCGCCTTCTGCCAGGCCTCGAGGCCGGCGTTCAGGTCGGACTTGTTCTGGTACGCCTGGCCGACGGTGTCCGCGTAGACGCTGTTCGCGTAGACCTGGAACGGCAGGTACTGCCAGCCCTCGGCAACGGTCGACGACGCCTTCGACAGGGTCTCGTTGATCGCCTCGCCGCCGAAGTACTCCGGCTTCTCGGCGGTGAAGGAGGACGAGGTCAGCTCGGCCTTGGTCGACGGGAAGCCGCCCGACTTGAGGAAGACGTCGATCGAGTCCTGCGAGGAGTTCAGCCACTTGAGGAAGCCGGCGGCGAGGGCCGGGTTCTTCGACTGCTTCATGACGACCTCGGCGGAGCCACCGTTGTTCGCGGTGACGTCGGAGGAGCCGTCGTAGGTCGGGATCGGGGCGACGCGCCAGTTGCCGCTGCCGTCCTTCACGCTCGACTCGAGGACACCGGGCATCCAGGCACCGGTGACCATCGTGGCGATCTCACCGTTGCCGAGCTGCTTGTACCAGTCGTCGGTCCAGCCGGGAGTCTGCGAGAGCAGGCCCTTCTCGACGAGCTGGTTCCAGGTCGAGGTCCACTTCTTGGTGCCGGAGTCCTGCAGGTTGACCGTGACGTCGGTGCCCTTGACCTCGAACGGACGGCCGCCGGCCTGCCAGATCATCGAGGTGGTGAAGCCGGCGTCGCCCGAGTCCGCGGCGATGTAGGCGTTCGGGTTCGACTCGTGGATCTTCTCGGCGTCCGCGACGTACTCGTCCCAGGTCTTCGGCGGGGTGGAGATGCCGGCTTCCTTGAACGTCTTCTCGTTGTAGAACATGGCCATGGGGCCGGAGTCCTGCGGCAGGCCGTAGACCTTGCCGTCGAGGTCGACCGACTGCCAGGTGCCCGCACCGTACTTGTCGGCGAGCTTGTCGAAGCCGTACGACTTGAGGTCGACGAGCGAGTCGCTCAGGGCGAACTGGGGCAGGGCGAAGTACTCGATCTGCGCGACGTCGGGAGCACCCGAGCCGGCCTTGATCGTGTTCTGGAGCTTCGTGTACTGGTCGTTGCCGGTACCGGCGTTGACGAGCTTGACCTTCACCTTGGGGTAGGCCTTCTCGAACGCGGCGACCTGGGCCTCGGCCGACGGGGTCCACGACCAGTAGGTGAGCGTGCCGCCCTTCTCGAGGGCCTTGGTGATGTCGTCGGACGACCCGCCGGAGCCGGAACCGCCGGAGGCGCAGGCCGTCATGGCGATGGCCGCGGTGACGCCGATCGCGAGGGCGCTGAGCCCGCGCCGGAGACGCTTGTGCATGGGATTGCCTTTCACTTCTTCGTGGAGAGGGGTGGTGCTGCTGCGTGCCGGGTCGGGAGGCGCGGGGCGGGGTCGCCCCGTCCCTCCCGTCCGGCTGGTCGTGCTGACGGGAGGCGCGTGGCGGGGTCGCCCCGTCCCTCCCGTCCGACGGATCACGCCTTGACGGACCCGGCCGCGAGGCCGGACTGCCAGGAGCGCTGGAGGAAGAGGAACGCGACGACGATCGGGACGATCGTGAGGAGCGATCCGGTGATGACGAGGTTGTAGATCGGGTGCGCGGAGACGCCCTGCGCCTGCGCGCTCCACTGGTTGAGGCCGACCGTGAGCGGGTAGAGGTTCGGGTCGCTCAGCATGATCAGGGGCAGGAAGTAGTTGTTCCAGGTCGCGACGACCGCGAAGAGCAGGACCGTCACGACGCCGGGGGCGAGGAGTCGCAGCGCGATCGTGAAGAAGATCCGGAACTCCCCCGCGCCGTCCATGCGGGCCGCCTCGATGACCTCCGTCGGGACCGCGTCGATCGCGTACGTCCAGATGAGGTACATGCCGAAGGGGCTGATGAGCGAGGGCAGGATGATCGCCCACGGGGTGTTCGTCAGGCCGACGGACGAGAACAGCAGGAAGGTCGGGACGGCGAGCGCGGTGCCGGGGATGGCGATCGCGCCGAGCACGACGGCGAAGACCCCACGACGACCGGGGAACCGGAACTTCGCCATGCCGTAGCCGGCGATGGTCGCGAGCAGGGTGGCTCCGCCGGCGCCGACGACGACGTACAGGACGGTGTTCGCGAGCCAGCGGAGGTAGATGCCGCCGTCGTAGGTCAGCGTCTCACCGATGTTCTGGAACAGCTGGAACCCGCCGCCGAACCAGAGACCGAAGGTGCTGAGCAGGTCGGCCTGCGACTTCGTCGCGTTCACGACGAGGTAGAACAGCGGCAGTAGCGAGTAGACGGTGATGACGATCATCACGACAAGCAGGAGCGGCGACTTGCGGGCGCGGGGACCGCGGCCCTTCGGTCCGTTCGCTCGGTTCGTGCCGTTCGGACGGGCGGCACGGGCACGGCCGCGGGTGGTCACCGCCTCGGTCACGGTCGCGGCCGGGGTGTGGGTCTCGACGGCGCTCATCGGTTCTCCGCTCGGGTCCCGCGCACCTGGACGACGTAGGCGATCACGGCGGTGATGACACCCATCACGATCGCGACGGTGGCGGAGTAGTTGAACTGCTGGCCGCTGAAGGACAGCGAGTAGGCGTACATGTTCGGGGTGAAGGCGCTGCCGATGACGTTCGGAGCGAGGGTCTTCAGCAGGTTCGGCTCGTTGAAGAGCTGGAAGCTGCCGATGATCGAGAAGATCGTGGCGATGACGATCGAGCCGCGGAGGGCCGGGATCTTGATCGACCAGACCGTGCGGAGCGGACCGGCGCCGTCGATCTCGGCGGCCTCGTACAGCTCGGTGGGGACGACGCGGAGGGCTGCGTAGAAGATCAGCATGTTGTAGCCGACGAACTCCCACGTGACGATGTTGCCGATCGACGCGAGGACCCAGTCGGGGCTGAACGGCTGGAGCAGGTCGATGCCGAGCGCGGAGTTGATCGAGCCCGTGAGACCGAACTGGTTGCCGTAGATGAATCCCCAGATGAGCGCCGCGACGACGCCGGGGACCGCGTACGGCAGGAAGATCGCGATCCGGAAGAAGGACGATGCCCAGAGCCGCGCGGAGTCGAGGGCCAGCGCGGCGATGAGCGCCACGACCAGCATGATCGGCACCTGCACGACGAGGAACAGCGCGACGCGGCCGAAGCCCTGCCAGAACTTGGCGTCCTGGAACAGCTGGACGTAGTTGGCGAACCAGACGAACTGGTTGCCGCCGATGAGCTGGTCGCGGAACAGGCTGAGCCAGAGCGCGTACCCGATCGGGACGACGAGCATCGCGACGAGGACGACGACGAACGGCCCGACGAACATCCAGCCGGTCCAGCGGCCGCGCTGCGAGGTGCGGCGCCGCGGCGGCGTGGCCGGGGCTGCTGCTCCTGGCGCACGCGCTTCGAGCGTGGTCATGTGACTCCCTTGTCGTGCTGCGTTCGGGTGCGTCGATGTTGACGTCAACATCGAACGCCGCGACGATAGCATGGCAACGTCAACATGCGCTACCGTCACCGGAGTCGGGCTCGATCACGATCCGATGTCGAGCGTCGAGGGAGGCCCCGTGACCACGGAACTCAGCGGTGTGCGCCGTGCCCCGTCGATGGCCGCGGTCGCCGAGGCCGCCGGCGTGTCGATGCAGACCGTGTCGCGCGTCGCCCGTGGCTTCGACAACGTCTCCCCGGACACCCGCGACCGCGTGCAGCGGGCGATGGACGAGCTCGGATACCGGCCGAACCGCGCCGCCCGCGCGCTCCGCTCGGGACGCTTCCGCACGATCGGCGTGATCATGTTCACGCTCGCGTCGTTCGGCAACATGCGCACGCTCGAGGCGATCGCCGACGCCGCCGGGGCCGCGGACTTCACGATCACCCTGCTGCCGATGGCCTCCCGGACCGAGGAGGGCGTCCGCTCGGCGTTCTCGCGGTTGCACGAGCAGGCCGTCGACGGCGTGGTGATCATCATCGAGTCGCACATCATCGACACCGCCGAGGTGGCGCTGCCGGACGGCGTCCCGATGGTCGTCGTGGATTCCACGGGCACGACCCAGCACCCGTCGATCGACACCGACCAGGCCGAGGGTGCACGGTTGGCGACGCAGCACCTCCTCGACCTCGGGCACGACACCGTCTGGCACGTCGCCGGACCGGTGTCGTCGTACTCCGCCGCACGCCGTCTCGCCGCGTGGCAGGACACCCTCGAACGTGCGGGGCGGGTGGTGCCCCCGGTGTTCCACGGCGGCTGGACCACGTCGCACGGGTACGAGGCCGGGCTCGCGATCGCCGCACGACCGGACATCACCGCCGTGTTCGCCGCGAACGACCAGACCGCGCTGGGGGTGCTCCGCGCCGCGCACGAGTCCGGCCGGGACGTCCCCGGGTCGCTCAGCGTCGTCGGCTTCGACGACTCGCCCGAGGCCGACTCGTTCTGGCCTCCGCTCACCACCGTGCACCAGTCGTTCGACGAGGTCGGCCGACGAGCGGTCCGGAACCTCCTCGGGCAGATCGAGGGCAACCCCGAGCCGGCGTCGACCGTCGCCGACCTCGTCCCGACGCGGCTCGTGGTCCGGGCGAGCACGGCCGTCCCGCCCGCCGGCTGACCCCTGGGCCGCGGCCGCGGGCGGGGTGCGCGCTCGGGGTCGGCGGTGGTCGGGGTCGGCGGTGGTCGGGGGTCGACGTCGCTCGGTGCGAGTCGCTCGGTGGTCGACGGCGCTCGGTGCGAGTCGCTCGGTGCGAGGTTCCCCACACGGTGCGAGGCGAAATGCCTCGCACCATGTGGAGGACCTCGCACCGTGTCGAGCGCCCTCGCACGGTGCGACGCGGGGCAGCTACTCGGCCGGTACCCCTCCACGCCCGGGGGTCGACGGCGCTCGGTGCGAGGTTCCCCACACCGTGCGAGGCGAAATGCCTCGCACCGTGCGTGGAACCACGCACCGTATCGGGTGCACCTCGCACGGTGCGAGGTGCACGACGACCCCGACCGGTTCTGGGGGCAGCGCCGCACGACCCGCGTCTGGGAGCATCGTCGCGTGCGCACACGTTGGAAGGTCCTCCTCGGAGCGGTCGCGGCGGTCGCCGTCACCGCGACGGTCGTCACCGTCCACTCGGAAGCGCTCGACGCCGCCGCGCACGCCCGGGCTCTCGCCGAGGCACCGCCACGCAGCGCGACCCCGCGCGAGGACACGCTCGCGTACCTCCGCGCGGCGAAGGCCCACGACTGCGCCCTGCTCGACCTCCTCGAGGCCAGCGGCACGACCGACTGGTGCCCGAAGGCGCCGACCGCGTGGTCCGACGGGGAGTCCGAACTCCTGGCCTACCGCGACGTCGGGAAGCCCTACGCGGTCTCCGCCGAGCAGGCCGCCCAAGCCGAGGTGTGCGTGCCGTCGGTCATCACCCAGCGTTGGATGACCGGAGCGGACCCGGGCACGATGCAGTGGAGCTGGTGCTGGGCGCGGACCGCCGACGGCTGGCGACTGGTCGACGAGGGCCAGGGCTGACCGGCACGCTCACCCGCGCGGAGGCGCAGGCGCACCGACGAGAGCAGCGACCCCGCCCGCCACAGTGCCCCGCAGCGCCTCAGTGCAGCCGCAGCGACGTCACCATCGGGCACGCGAACGGGTCTCGCGCCGCGAGCCCGACCCGGTTGAGGTACGCGACGACGATCCCGTAGGAACGCAACAGCGTCGTCTCGGTGTACGGGATGCCGAGCGCGCGGCAGTGCGCCTGCACGAGCGGCTTGGCGCGGCGGAGGTTCGGTCGCGCCATGCTCGGGAACAGGTGGTGCTCCGCCTGGTGGTTGAGGCCACCGAGCAGGTGGTCCACCCACCGGCCGCCGACGATGTTCCGGGAGGTCCGCACCTGTCGGGAGAAGAAGTCGATCCGGGCGTTCTCGGCGATGACCGGCATCCCCTTGTGGTTCGGCGCGAACGAGGCGCCCATCATCACGCCGAACACCGCGACCTGCACGCCGATGAACGCGAAACCGATGCCGATCGGCAGGAACGCGAACACGGCCCAGAAGTACAGCCCGAAGCGCGCGAGCAGCAGGACACCCTCGACGGCCCGCCCGCGGGAGGTGCCCTTCACGTGCTCCCCCGTGAGGACGGCCCGGATGGACAGCCAGTGCAGGTTGATCCCCTCCATGGTGAGGAGCGGGAAGAACGCCCAGCCCTGCACCCGCGTGAGCAGGCGGAGGATCCCCGTGCGCTTCGCTGCGTCCTCCTCGATGAACGACACCGTGTCCTGCGCGATGTCCGGGTCCTTGCCGATGGTGTTCGGGTTGCCGTGGTGCCGGGTGTGCTTGTTCATCCACCACGAGTAGGACATACCGACGAGGAACACGCCGACGAAGCGTCCGGCGTGGTCGTTCCACCGGTTCGACGCGAAGATCTGCCGGTGCGCTGCCTCGTGGGACAGGAACGCGAACTGGGTGAACACGACCCCCAGGACCCCGGCGGGGATGAGCGCGAACCAGCTGTGCCCGAGGAACGCCGTGACGGTGAACGCGATCGCGCCGACGGCGACGAGGACAGCGAAGACCGTCCAGTAGAAGCCGGTCCGACGCCGGAGGAGTCCGGCGTCCTTCACCTGCTGCAGGAGGTCCTTGTAGGTGGAGGTCCCGGAGCGTGCCCCCGCCGGTCGCGGTGAGGTCGGGCGGTACAGGGTGGACGAAGTGGCCATGCGGGCTGCTTCCGTCAGGAACAGCCCTTCGGCCGAACAGTGGGTTCCCGCGTGTGCGGTTGTGGCAACCGTAGGGCCTCTCCCCGAACGTCCGCAGTGAACTGCGCGTACTGTCCGGACCGAGTCGGCTCCGCTGTACCGGCTCCGGATGGGCGCCGCCTCCCTCTGTCCGGAACACTCGCCCGCGCGTGCTCACCCCACCACCGCAGCCCGGACCATGAAGCACATCGTGTACGGACTCACCGCCGTCCTCACCACGGACGAGGCCGCCGACGCCGTCCTCGACTACGCCGCGGCGTTGGCACACGCCGGGCTGACCGACGTCGTGGCCGTGCCCACCGTCGACACGTTCGGCACCGAGACCACCACGGCGTTCCTGCTCGCACCCGCGCTCGGCGTGCTCGTCGAGGACGCCCCGGACGATCCGCTCGGACCGGACACCGCCGCGTTCGTCTCGGAGATCACGTGGCGGACGCACGCGGTGCGCTCCGCACCGCCGCACCGGCCACCGGCCTGACGCGTCGATCACCGCGCGGCGCACGCCGCGTCGTGGTCGCGACCACCGCCGGACGGGAGGCACGGTGCGGGTCCGCCCCGTGCCTCCCGTCCGATGGTCGGCGCGTCAGCGCGCGGACGCGTCGGCCAGCACCACCGCGGCGATGCGGTCGGCCGCTTCGGACGGCCCGATCGCGGTGGTGTCGACCACCTCGGCCTCGGCGTGCAGCCAGGCCCGCGCCGCCTCCGCGTACCGGTCGACGTACTCGAGCCGGAAGGTCGACGGCCCGAGGACCGAGTCGTGCAGGATGCGGTGCCGGAGCGTCTCGGGGTCCGCGTGCAGCACGAAGTGACGCACCGGGATGCCGTACGCCGCGAGCCCACCGCTGATCTCGCGCCAGTACGGCTCGACGAGCACGGTCATCGGCATGACGAGCGTGCCGCCCGCGAAGTCGAGCACCCGGCGCGCGGTCTCGACGACGAGGGGCCGCCAGGGGTCCCAGTCC
>NZ_BACW01000341.1:0-2870 GCF_000333315.1 Curtobacterium sp. B8 | reverse complement strand
CCCGTCCCGTCTCCACCAGCGCGCGCACGCGCGCACGACGGAAAGGCGGTCCACATGGCGGACACCATCCTCGAGATGCGGGACATCACCAAGACCTTCCCCGGTGTGAAGGCCCTGCAGGGGGTCTCGATCGCGGTCGAACGCGGTCAGGTCCACGCGATCTGCGGCGAGAACGGCGCCGGCAAGTCGACCCTGATGAAGGTGCTGTCGGGGGTCTACCCGCACGGCTCCTTCGACGGCGAGATCCTCCTCGACGGGCAGCCGGTGAAGTTCGGCTCGATCAACGACTCCGAGGCCGCTGGCGTGGTCATCATCCACCAGGAGCTCGCCCTCAGCCCGTTCCTGTCGATCGCCGAGAACATCTTCCTCGGCAACGAGCGCGTCAAGGGCGGGCTCATCGACTGGAACCAGACCAACCTCGAGGCGGCGTCGCTCCTGCAGCGCGTCGGGCTCAAGGACAACCCCGTCACGAAGATCGTCGACATCGGCGTCGGGAAGCAGCAACTCGTCGAGATCGCGAAGGCGCTCTCGAAGGACGTCAAGCTGCTCATCCTCGACGAGCCGACGGCGGCGCTGAACGACGACGACTCCGCGCACCTGCTCGACCTCATCCGGTCGCTGCAGGCCGAGGGCATGACGGCGATCATCATCAGCCACAAGCTCAACGAGATCAAGGCGATCGCGGACAAGGTCACGATCATCCGCGACGGCAAGACCATCGAGACACTCGACATGCACGGCGACGACGTCTCCGAGGACCGCATCATCCGCGGCATGGTCGGCCGCGACCTGTCGAGTCGCTACCCGGAGCGTGAGCCGAAGATCGGTGAGGAGCTCCTGCGCATCGAGGACTGGACCGTCCACCACCCGCTCGACGGCTCCCGCGAGATCATCCACCAGGCGAACCTCACCGTCCGGGCCGGCGAGGTCGTCGGCATCGCGGGACTCATGGGCGCCGGCCGCACCGAACTCGCGATGAGCGTCTTCGGGCACTCGTACGGCACCGGCATCAGCGGCACCGTGTACAAGCGCGGCGTCCCGATCAAGACGAACACGGTGACGCGCGCGATCGACAACGGCATCGCGTACGCGACCGAGGACCGGAAGCGCTACGGCCTCAACCTGATCGACGACATCAAGCGGAACATCTCCGGGTCGGCGCTCGGCAAGCTCGCCAACTGGGGGTTCGTGAACAGCTCGCAGGAGACCACGGTCGCGTCGCAGTTCCTGAAGAGCATGAACATCAAGGCCCCCTCGGTGAACGCCGTCACGGGCAAGCTCTCCGGCGGCAACCAGCAGAAGGTCGTCCTGTCGAAGTGGATGTACGCCGACCCCGACGTGCTCATCCTCGACGAGCCGACCCGGGGCATCGACGTCGGTGCGAAGTACGAGATCTACACGCTCATCAACAGCCTGGCGGACCAGGGCAAGGGGATCATCGTGATCTCCTCCGAGCTCCCGGAGCTCCTCGGCATCTGCGACCGCATCTACACACTCTCCGAGGGCACGATCACCGCCGACGTGCCCCGCTCCGAGGCCACCCCAGAGGTCCTCATGCAGTACATGACCCAGGAACGGGAGACCCCTGTCAATGAACGCGCTTAAGTCCGCAGCGAGCTACCTCACCGGGCAGCTCCGACAGATCGGCCTGTTCATCGCGCTGATCGTCATCGTGATCTTCTTCCAGGTGGCGACGAGCGGCATCACCCTGGCACCGATCAACGTGTCGAACATCATCGTCCAGAACAGCTACATCCTGATCCTGGCGATCGGCATGGTGATGGTCATCATCGCCGGCCACATCGACCTGTCCGTCGGGTCGGTCGTCGCGTTCAGCGGCGCGATGGCCGGTGTGATGATCACCCAGTGGGGTCTCCCCTGGCCGGTCGCAGTCGTCCTCTGCCTGGTGATCGGCGCGCTCGTCGGCGCCTGGCAGGGCTTCTGGATCGCCTACTTCGGGATCCCGGCGTTCATCGTGACGCTGGCCGGCATGCTCGCCTTCCGCGGCGCGGCGCAGATCGTCCTGCAGAACCAGCAGATCTCGCCGTTCCCGGCCGGCTTCCGGTCGCTCGGCTCCGGGTTCCTGCCGTCGTTCGGCACCACCGGCTACGAGCCGCTCACGATGGTCCTCGGCATCGCCGCGGCCGCGATCATGGTCATCACGGCGTTCCGGGGCCGTGCGACCCGCCGCAAGTACCAGCTCGAGAGCGAGCCGTTCGCCTGGTTCATCGTGAAGACGGCGTTCGGCGCGGCGCTCGTGATCTACGTCGCCCTGCTGCTCGCGAGCTACAACGGCACGCCGATCGTGCTCGTCGTCCTCGGCGCGCTCGTGGTGATCTACTCGGTCGTCATGCGGAGCGCGGTGTTCGGTCGGCACGTCTACGCGATCGGCGGCAACGCCCTCGCCGCGCAGCTGTCCGGCGTCAAGACGAAGCGCGTCACGTTCCTGCTGTTCGTCAACATGGGCGTGATCGCGGCCCTGGCGGGCGTGGTCTTCACCGGCCAGCTCAACCTCGCGGCGCCCGGTGCGGGCAACGGCTTCGAGCTCGACGCCATCGCGGCCGTGTTCATCGGTGGCGCAGCCGTCACGGGCGGCATCGGGACGGTGCCGGGCGCCATCGTCGGTGGTCTCATCATCGGCATCCTGAACAACGGCATGTCGATCCTCGGCGTCGGCACGGAGTTCCAGTCGCTCATCAAGGGCCTGGTGCTGCTCGCCGCCGTCGCGTTCGACGTGTTCAACAAGCGTCGGGCGGCTGCCGCGCGCAAGTAGGTTCGCTCTTCGCGCTCCCCCGAGACTCGGGCTGAGCGACACTTCGCGCGGTTCGGTGCGCGAGGACTGTCGCTCAGCCCGAGTCTCGTGCGGCGGC
>NZ_BACW01000342.1:0-9918 GCF_000333315.1 Curtobacterium sp. B8 | reverse complement strand
CGCCGCGACGATGCGCTGGACCTCGTCGACGGAGGTCGGCGTCAGCAGTTCGGTCGCCCCGTAGGTGACGTTCCCTGCCCAGTTGGTGCGCATCGTCGCGGTCACGGTCACGAGCCTAGAACCCCCGGTCGAGTCGGTGCCAGGTCTGCTGCAGGCGCAGCTCGTCGCGGAACCCGCGGGCCGTGGTGTGCTCGTCGATGACGAGGAACTCGGTACCGACCATCGTCGCGAAGTCCTCGACGACCTGCAGGCCGACAGCCGTCGTCATGACGGTGTGGTGGGCGGCGCCGGCGGTGAGCCAGGCCTCGGCCGCGACCGGGAACGACGGCCGCGGCTCCCAGACCGCGCGGCCGACCGGCAAGTTGGGCAGCGCCTCCGTCGGCGGGACCACGTCGACGACGTTCGCGGTGAGACGGAAGCCGTCACGGGTGTCGGACAGCGCGACCACGACGGCCTCGCCGGCGTCGGCGGTGAAGACCAGGCGCACCGGGTCGTCCTTGCCGCCGATCCCGAGCGGGTGGATCTCGAGCGTCGGCGTCGTGGTGGTGAGCGTCGGCGAGACCTCGAGCATGTGCGCGCCGAGGATCTTCTCGGCACCCGGGGTGAGGTCGTACGTGTAGTCCTCCATCAGCGATGCGCCACCGGGCAGCCCGGCGCCGGCGACGTTCATCGCGCGGACGAGGACGGCGGTCTTCCAGTCCCCCTCGGCGCCGAAGCCGTACCCGTCGGCCATGAGGCGCTGGACCGCGAGGCCGGGCAGCTGCTTGAGCGTCCCGAGGTCCTCGAAGTTCGTGGTGAACGCGGCGGAGCCGTTCTGCGCGAGGAGGGCGCGGAGGCCGAGTTCGATGGCGGCGCCGTCGCGGAGCGCGGCGTGGCGGTCACCGCCGTCGCTGCGGAGCGACGGGTCCACGTCGTAGTCGCGCTCGTACGTCGCCACGAGCGCGTCGACCGCCGCTGTGTCCGCCGCTGCGGCGTCCACCGCCGCTGCCAGCTCGTTCACCGCCCAGGTGTTCACCTGCACGCCGAGCTCGATCTCCGCCTCGGTCTTGTCGCCCTCGGTGACGGCGACGTAGCGCATGTTGTCGCCGAAGCGGGTGAGCTTGAGCTCCCGCACGGCCGCGGCGCCCGCCGCGGCACGGGTCCAGTTCTGGATGCGAGCGACGACCCGCTCGTCGGACACGTGCCCGACCGCCGTGGCGTGGCGGACGCCGAGGCGGGCGAGGGCGTAGCCGAACTCGCGGTCGCCGTGCGCGGCCTGGTTGAGGTTCATGAAGTCGAAGTCGATGTCGCCCCAGGGCAGCGCGACGTTCGCCTGGGTGTGCAGGTGCAGCAGCGGCTTCGTGAGTGCCTGGAGGCCGCCGATCCACATCTTCGCGGGGCTGAACGTGTGCATCCACGTCGTGACGCCGATGACCTTGTCGTCGGCGCTCGCCTCGATGAGGGCCCGGCGGATGCCGTCGGCGTCCTTGAGGACCGGCTTCCACACGAGCTTCACCGGCACGTGCGGCGCCAGCGTCTCGTGGACGGCCTTGCTCTGCTCCTCGACCTGGCGCAGCGTCTCCTCGCCGTACAGCCCCTGGCTCCCCGTCAGGAACCAGACCTCGTAGCCCGCCAGTGTCTCGGCGGGGTCGACGACGTGCGTCGGTGTGTCGTGGGTCACTGGAGTGCTCCTTCGGGGGTCTGTCCGTAGACGTTCTGGTAGCGATCGAAGAGTCGATCGATGTTCTCCTGGGCGATCGGGACGAGCTCCCCGCCCTGCTTCGCGATGTGCACGGTGCGTGCGACGTCCTCGCACATCACCGCGGCCTTCACGGCGTCCTTCGCGTCGCGCCCGATCGTGAACACGCCGTGGTTCTGCATGAGGACGGCGCGCGAGCGGTGACCGCTCAGCGTCTCGACGATGCCGTGGCCGATCGAGTCGTCGCCGATGATCGCGAACGGCCCGACCGGGATCGGCCCGCCGAACTCGTCCGCCATCGCCGTGATGACGCACGGGATCGCCTCGGCGCGGGCCGCCCAGGCCGTCGCGTAGGTCGAGTGGGTGTGCACGACACCGCCGACCTCGGGCATGTTCCGGTAGACGTAGGCGTGCGCCGCGGTGTCGGAGGACGGGCCGTGCGCGTTGTCCCAGCCGTCGGCCGGCACGCCGTCCAGCGTGCAGACCACCTGGTTCTCGGGTCGGAGCTCGTCGCTCGACACCCCGCTCGGCTTGATCACGAAGAGGTCCGTGCCCGGGACGCGCTCGGAGACGTTGCCGCCGGTCCAGATGACGAGGCCGTAGCGGACGAGTTCGCCGTGCAGGGCGGCGACGCGGGCGCGGGTCGCCGCGACGACGGCTCTCGTCTCGTCGGTGGTCTGGTCCGTCATGCGGTCGGCTCCTTCTCGGTGCGTGCGTCGTTCGCGGGGTCGGTCGGGTCGGCCGCGCCGGTCGGGTCGGCCGCGCCGGTCGGGTCGGCCGCGCCGGTCGGGTCGGCCGCGCCGGTCGGGTCGGCCGCGCCGGTCGGGTCGGCCGCGCCGGTCGGGTCGGCCGCGCCGGTCGGGTCGGCCGCGCCGGTCGGGTCGGCCGCGCCGGTCGGGTCGGCCGCGCCGGTCGGGTCCGGCGCGTCGGTCGGGTCGGCCGCGTCGGTCGGGTCGGGCTGGAGGCGCGGCTCGGCTCGGTCGGTCGGGTCGGCCTGGTCGGTGGGTGCGGTGGTGCGGGTCGCCGATGCCGCCACGTCCTGCACGGGCAGGGCCGCGCGGTACCGGTCGAGGTAGCTCTGGAAGCCGGCGACGTCGTCCGGCTCCGGCTCGGCGACCTGGAGGGCGTCCCCGCGGAAGACGGTGTCGGCGAGGAAGTCCTCGAGCGCCTGGTCGGTGTGCTCGAGGTAGGCCGCGAGGACCGCGATGCCCCACGCCCCGCCCTCGCCCGCGGTCTCCTCGAGGGCCACGGGGACCCGGAGCGCCGCCGCGAGGAGACGCTGCGGGGTACCGGGCGTGCGGAAGAGCCCACCGTGCGCCGTCATCCGGTCGACCCGGACGTGCTCACCGTGCAGCACGTCCATGCCGATCGCGAGGGTCGCGAAGGCACCGTGGACCTCGGAGCGGACGAGGTTGCCCAGGGTGAACCGGGCGCCGGGTGTGCGGAGCAGCAGGGGTCGGCCGTCCTCGACGTGGGTGACCGGCTCACCGGCGAGGTAGTTGAAGGACAGCAGCCCGCCGGCGTCCGGGTCGGCGGCGGCGGCCTCGTCGAGCAGGACCGCGTACACGTCGTCGACGTCGACGGTGGTGCCCCCGGTCCGGGTGCTCGTGGCGTCGGCGAACCGGCCGAACACCCGCGCCCAGGCGGCGATCTCGCTCGCGCCGTTGTTGCAGTGCACCATCGCCACGGCGTCACCGGCGGGGGTCGTGACGACGTCGAGTTCCTCGTGCGGGGTGGCCAGCGGCTGCTCGAGCACGACCATCGCGAAGATGCTCGTGCCGACGCTGACGTTGCCGGTCCGGGGCGCGACCGCGTTCGTGGCGACCATGCCCGTGCCCGCGTCGCCCTCCGGCGGGCAGAACGGGACGCCGGCGACGAGCGTGCCGGTCGGGTCGAGCCAGGCGGCGCCTTCGGGCGTGAGGGCTCCCGCGTCCTCGCCGGCGACGAGGACCTCGGGCAGGAGGGCGCGGAGGTCCGGCACGCGGTGGGCCACGAGGCCCTGCGCGGTCGCGAGCATCGCCTGGTCGTAGTCGCGGCGGCCGGGCTCACCGGGGGCGCTCGGCGTCGGGGTGCTGTCGATCGGGAAGAGGCCGCTCGCGTCGCCGACCCCGAGGACGTCCCGGCCGGTGAGTCGGCGGTGCACGTGGCCCGCGAGGGTCGTGATGCCGGCGAGGTCGGCCACGTGCGGCTCGTCGTCGAGGACCGCCTGGTACAGGTGTGCGATCGACCAGCGGAGCGGGACGTTGAAGTCGAGCGCTGCGCTGAGTCGCTCGGCAGCCGGGCCGGTGGAGGTGTTGCGCCACGTCCGGAAGGGCACGAGCAACTCGCCATCCGCGTCGAACGCGAGGTAGCCGTGCATCATCGCGGACACCCCGGCGGCGCGGAAGCTCGTCGGGCGGACGCCGTACTGCCGCTCGACGTCGGCGACGAGGTCGGCGTAGGCGGCGCGGACCCCGGTCTCGACGGCGTCGAGGGAGTACGTCCAGCGACCGTCGACGTACGCGTTCTCCCACTCGTGGGAGCCGCTCGCGACCGGGCGGAGGTCCTCGTCGACGAGGACGGCCTTGATGCGGGTCGAACCGAGCTCGATCCCGAGGGTGGTGCGGCCGTCCGCGACCTGCCGTGCGGCGTCGTCACCCATCTCGTCCTCCCAGACGTCGTCGTCTTGCGTGAGCGCTCACATCCTGGCACGTGAGCGCTCACTCGCGCAACGCGGCGCGCCCCGGGAGCGCGGGAGCCGGGGGTCGCGGGGGCCGGGGACGCGGGGCCGCTGGGTCCGAGTCCGGGCCCGGGCAGCCGGTCCGAGCGCCGGGTCGCACACCGTTGGTCGCACGACGTGCCGCTCACGTCCGCCGCGGTCGCACGACATGCCGCACGCCGGCCTCGCGACCCGACACGTTTCGCAGCCAACCGCGACCACGCCCGACCCGCCCACGCCCGCTGCCGGTCGGTCACGACACCCCGCGCGAACCGCGCCGTACGGTCACGACCCGTCGCTCGACCACGCCGAGAACGACACGACGTGACCGACCGCCGAACCGGAGCGGGCGGTCGTGACCCCTCCCGCACCCACACCGCGCCGGACGGTCACGACCCGACACGGTCCGCGACCAACCGCGACCAAGCCCGTCAGCCCGACCCGCCCACGCCCGCTGCCGGTCGGTCACGACACCCCGCGCGAACCGCGGCGGACGGTCACGACCCGTCGCTCGACCACGCCGAGAACGACACGACGTGACCGACCGCCGAACCCGAGCGGGCAGTCGTGACCCCTCCCGCACCCACACCGCGCCGGACGGTCACGACCCGACACGTTTCGCAGCCAACCGCGACCACGCCCGACCCGCCCACACCCGCTACCGGTCGGTCACGACACCCCGTGCGAACCGCGCCGGACGGTCACGACCCGTCGCTCGACCACGCCGAGAACGACACGACGTGACCGACCGCCGAACCCGAGCGGGCAGTCGTGACCTCTCCCGCACCCACTCCCGCACCCGCACCGCGCCGGACGGTCACGACCCGTCACACCGCACCACCCCGCCACCCGACCCCACCCCCGAGGAGCGCGCTCGCCGACCCGACCCCTTGCGGCCGCCGCCACCGCGCCCTAGCCTGCTCCCGGATAAGCGCTTTCCTGAACGGGAGCGCCGTCAGTTCGCAAGGAGGCGACATGACCACCACGCTCGCGACCGACAGCCGTGCGCAGACCGCGACCCCGGTCCTCCCGACCGACGCAGCCCACCTGGCGCACCGCCCCCTGCCGGCCGGCGCCGCCCGGATCACCGGCGGGTTCTGGGCCCTCCGGCAGGACCGCAACGGCCGTGACGCCGTCCGGAGCGGCTACCACCAGCTCGAGGCGGCCGGGAACTTCCGCAACCTCCGCATCGCAGCCGGTGATGAGGAGGGCGAGGCCGTCGGACCGATCTTCATGGACTCCGACGTGACGAAGTGGCTCGAAGCGGTGGCGTGGGAGTACGGACGCGCCCCCGCTGACGACCTCCTGGAACTCCAGCGCGAGGTCACCGCGCTGTACGCCCGGGCCCAGGCGGACGACGGCTACCTCGACTCCGTGCAGCAGGTACGCGGGAACGGCGAGCGCTACACGGACCTCAAGTGGAGCCACGAGCTGTACTGCGCCGGGCACCTGTACCAGGCCGCGGTCGCCCAGCACCGTGCGACCGGTGACACCGGCTTGCTCGACGTCGCGACGAAGAACGCCGACCACCTCGTCGCCACCTTCGGCGAGGGCCCCGGCAGGACCGCCGACATCGACGGCCACCCGGTCGTCGAGATGGGTCTCGTCGAGCTGTACCGGGAGACCGGCACGCGCGCGTACCTCGACCTCGCGCACTGGTTCGTCGACGCCCGCGGCCACGGGATCATCGAGCGCGCCGGCGGCGAGCCGACGTACTTCTCGGACCGGGTCACCGCACGTGCGGCGACGACCGTGGAGGGTCACGCCGTCCGCGCGGTGTACCTCGCCGCCGGCGCCGTCGACGTCGCGATCGAGGCCGGCGACACCGAGCTCCTCGCCGCGAGCGAGCGCCAGTTCGCCGACATGATGGCGACGAAGGCGTTCATCACGGGCGGTCTCGGCGCCCGGTGGGACTGGGAGGCGTTCGGCGACCCGTACGAGCTCCCCACCGACCGCGGCTACGCCGAGACCTGCGCCGCCATCGGCGGGGTCCAGTGGGCGTGGCGGCTGCTGCTGGCGACCGGGAAGCCCGTCTACGCCGACGCGATCGAGCGCCTCCTGTACAACGCCTTCCTCGCTGGGGTGAGCCTCGCCGGCACCGAGTACTTCTACGTCAACCCGCTGCAGCACCGCGACCACGCGCACCAGGACGAGAACCGCTCCCCCGCGCACGGCCGCCGCGGCTGGTTCGACTGCGCCTGCTGCCCGCCGAACATCATGCGGACCTTCGCGAGCCTGGACGGCTACCTCGCGACCCAGGCCGACGGCGGCCTGCAGGTACACCAGTACGCGACAGCCGACCTCGGGCGGGTCCGCATCGAGACCGGGTACCCGCACGACGGCCGCGTGGTCGTCACCGTGACCGAGGACGGCCCGCTCGCACTCGGCCTCCGCATCCCGGCATGGTCGGACACGACCGCCGTGACGACGCCGGACGGGGTCGCGCACCCGACGCCCGGCACCCTGCACGTCGTCGACCGGCACTGGACCGCGGGCGACACCGTGGAGGTCGCGTTCGACACGACCGCGCACCGCTTCGTCGCCGACGACCGCATCGACGCCGCCCGTGGACAGGTCGCGATCGAGCGCGGTCCGCTCGTCTACGCGGTCGAGCAGGCCGACCAGGAGGGCTTCACGGTCGACGACCTGACGGTCGACGTGGACGCGCCGCTGACCGAGGAGCGTCGCGACGACCTCCTCGACGGCGTCGTCGCCCTGCGGGTGCCGGGCCACGCGCCCGCCTCTCGCGAGCAGCCGGCATGGCCGTACCGCAGGATCGACGGGACCCGGCCGGGAGGCGCGGAGCGGGCCGACGAGGCGACCAGCGTCGACGACGCAGGCCGTGGCGCCGGGGGCGAGCCGGGCCTCCAGGCCGACGCGGCGGGCGCCGCGCGCCCCGTGAGCGCGGTCGCGATCCCGTACTACGCGTGGGCGAACCGCGGTGCGGCCCCGATGCGGGTCTGGCTGCCGATCGCCCGCTGAGCCGGTCCGCGTGCCCCACGTGCCCCCGCACCGTGCGAGGGGCAGTCACACGGTGCGAGGTTCCACGCACGGTGCGGGGCCGATCACCTCGCACGGTGAGCGAAACCTCGCACCGTGAGCCGCGCCGCGCCGCGCAGGCCCCCGCAGGCCCTCGCACCGTGCGAGGGAGCCCCACCCGCGCGCCCTACGCGCTCCGGGGCAACACCAGCGCGGGCGCGATGAGCCCGTCGTCGTGGGACTGCCCCTCGACGAGCGCCTTCACCGACGCCAGCACCCGCTCCCCCATCGCCATGAAGTCCTGCCGCACGGTGGTGAGCGGAGGCGTGAAGTGTGCGGCCTCCGGGATGTCGTCGAACCCCACGACGGCGACGTCGTCCGGGACGCGGAGCCCCTCCTCGGCGAAGGCGTGGAGCACTCCGAGCGCCATCTGGTCGTTCCCGGCGAAGACCGCGTCCACCGTGTGCACGTCGATCGTCCGTGCCGCCGCGAAGCCGCTCGCCGGGGTCCAGTCCCCCTCGAGCACGACCGGTTCGAGTCCGCGCTCCCGCATCGCGCGCTCGTAGGTGGCGCGGCGGACCTCGGACTCCTGCGACACCGACGGCCCGGCGATGTGCACGATGCGGCGGTGTCCCCTCGCGAACAGGTGCTCGAGTGCGAGCATCGCCCCCGCGGCCTGGTCGATCGCGACCGCGGCGACGTTCGGCGCCGCCCCGGTGTACGCGGCGTCGCGCTGCACGGCGTTCGCGACCACGACCGGCACCGTGACGGGGACGGTCAGCGACGCGAGGGCGTCGAGCACCCGGTTGTCGGCCGCGACGAGCACGACGGCGGCGACGTCCTGGGCGAGCAGGGACGCGAGGGCTCCGGACAGGTCTGCCGGGACCGGGTCCTCCGGCAGGGTCGACAGCAGGACGTGGTAGCCCGCGGCGCGCGCTGCCCGCTCGAAGCCGATCGCGGTGCTCGACGGACCGTAGAGGGCGTCGCCCGTGCTGACCAGGCCCAGCGCGCGGGAGCGACCGCCGGCGAGTGCCCGGGCGGCGGCGCGCGGCCGGTACCCGAGCTCGGCGACGGCGGCGGCGACCTGGTCGCGGAACTGCTCGCGGACGGTGGGGTCGCCGTTGATGACGCGGGAGACGGTCTGGTGCGACACCCCGGCGCGCTCGGCGACGTCGAAGATGGTCGGCGCCTTCCGGCGCTTGCCCTCGTGGGCCGTCGTGGTCGTCACGTGGGCAACCGTACCCCCGGAAGTGGGCACCGAGGAAAGGTCGCGAAACGATCACGACGAGTTGACACCCCGTGAAACAACCCACATGATGTGAGCGCTCACTTTGAGCAGCACCCCAGGGGCACAGCAGCCCGAACCCAGCGCGTCGAGGACGACGTGAGAGGAACAAGAGGTACTTCGATGATGAAGCGCAAGATCGCAGCGGGGATCGTCGCCGTCGGACTGGCAGTCAGCCTGGCCGCGTGCTCCGCCGGGGGTCGTGGCGCCACCGGCAGCGGTGGCGGCAGCGGCGACAACAAGGGCGCCCTCGTCGGCGTCGCGATGCCGACCAAGGTCTCCGAGCGGTGGATCAAGGACGGCGACGCGGTCAAGAGCGACCTCGAGAAGGCCGGCTACAAGGTCGACCTCGAGTACGGCGACAACAAGGTCCAGCAGCAGGCCCAGCAGGTCAGCAACATGATCACCAAGGGCGCGAAGGTCCTGATCATCGCGTCGATCGACGGTGGCGCCCTGTCCGACCAGCTCGACGCCGCCGCCAAGGCAGGCATCAAGGTGATCTCGTACGACCGCCTGCTCACCGGCAACAAGAACGTCGACTACTACGTGTCGTTCGACAACTACAAGGTCGGTGTCGACCAGGCCACGAGCCTCCTCACCGGCCTCGGGATCCTCGACGACAAGGGCGAGAAGACCGGCAAGAAGGGCCCGTTCAACATCGAGGTCTTCGCCGGCTCGCTCGACGACAACAACGCCGGGTTCTTCTTCAACGGCGCGATGGACACCCTCAAGCCGTACCTCGAGGACGGCACGCTGAAGATCCAGTCCGGCCAGGACCAGCTCTCCCAGGCCGCGACGCAGCAGTGGGACCCGGCGACCGCCAAGGCCCGCATGCAGAACCTGATCGCGAAGTCGTACTCCGGCGGCACCACGCTCGACGGCGTGCTCTCGCCCTACGACGGCATCTCGATCGGCATCATCTCGGCCCTGCAGGGCGCCGGCTACGGCACCTCGGACCGTCCGCTCCCGGTCGTGACCGGTCAGGACGCCGAGCAGGCGAGCGTCAAGTCGATCATCGCCGGTCAGCAGTACTCGACCATCTACAAGGACACGCGCAAGCTCGCCAAGCAGTCGGTCACCATGGCCGAGGACCTGCTCTCCGGCAAGACGCCCGAGGTGAACGACACCAAGAGCTACGACAACAAGGAGAAGGTCGTCCCGACCTACCTCTTCCAGCCGACCGTGGTCACGAAGGACAACTACAAGTCCGTCCTCGTCGACAGCGGCTACTACACCGAGGCCGACCTGAAGTAGGCGCGACCCATCTCACGGACGGGA
>NZ_BACW01000343.1:0-914 GCF_000333315.1 Curtobacterium sp. B8 | reverse complement strand
GTGCTCGGCGTCACGATGGCGATCGTCTTCGCCCGCCCGATCATGCTCATGATGGCCGCCGCCTCGCCGGTGATGGTCGTCGGGACCTTCCTCACGCAGCGGTCCCGCGCGAAGAAGAAGGGCATCAAGACCTTCGAGGAGTGGCGGCAGGACATCGCCGACACCCGCGTCCGGATCGCCGGGCTCGTCAAGGAGCAGCGGCTCGACTCCTGGTACCGCAGCGTCGACCCCGTGGTGGTGCGCGACATCGCCACGCGGCCGCTCGCCCGGCTGTGGGAGCGACGGAAGCGGGACGCCGACGCGCTGCACGTCCGGGTCGGGGTGGCCGAGGTGCCGCTCGCCGCGAACTTCCAGGGCGGCTCGTCCCGCCACACCGGCGCCCACCACGTCGGGGTCGCGCCGGCCCCCGTCTGCTGCCGTTCCACCGCGCTGTCGTGTCGGACCCGGCGTTCGCCACGTCCGACGACGAGCCGTTCAGCGTCTACACGCAGTGGATCGAGACGGACTTCGTCAACGACATCCCGGCGTGGAGCGGCGCGACCGAGGAGCTGCCCGCTCCGGCGTCCCGCGACACGGTCGTCGTCGAGGTGCAGGGCAAGCGCATCGAGGTCACCATGCCGTCGATCGTCGGCGGTGGCGCTGCTGCCGGTCGACGTCCGGCCGGGCCCTCCGCTCCTCCGAAGCGTCGGTCGTCCGGCGTTCGTGGCGGGCTCGCCTCGTCGGGATCGGTCACGTCGCCGATGCAGGCCACCGTGGTCAAGGTCGCGGTCGCCGAGGGTGACACCGTGGTGAAGGGCGATCTGCTCGTCGTCCTCGAGGCCATGAAGATGGAGCAGCCCGTGCAGGGCACCCGCGACGGCGTGTCAAGGCGCTGAACGCCCCCGTCGCCAGACGATCTCGTCCGGCACGTGCTG
>NZ_BACW01000344.1:0-4347 GCF_000333315.1 Curtobacterium sp. B8 | reverse complement strand
GACCGGAGACCAGGCGGGCGCAGTGGACGCAGCCCGGCGAGCCGTCGTCGTGGCCCCGACGTCGTGGCGCTCGCACGCAGCGGTCGCCGACGCGCTCTTCCTCGACCCGGCGCGACGGGTCGAGGCCCTCCGGGCGAGTTACGAGGCCGTCCGGCTCGCGCCCGAGGAGCCCGACGTGCACCGACGCCACGGGGACCTGCTCCTCGCCGCGGGACGACACCGCGACGCGCAGGCCGCCTACCGGCGCGGCCTGGAGCTCGCCCCCGGGACGACCGGCACACGGCACAACCTGGCGGTGTCCCGCCTCCGCGGCGGACACGAGGGCGAGTCCGCGCTGGCGTTCTCGAGCGTCCTCGCCACCGACCCGACCGACGCCACGGCGCGACGGAACTTCGTGGTCGCCGTCGTGAACCCGCTCGCGCGAGTACGGGGCATGCTCGGGTTCACCGCCGTGATGACCGGCCTGATGTCCCTCGGGGTGACCGGCGATGCCGAGATCGCGCGCCTGACCACGATCCTGCTCCCCGTCACCGGGATCGTCGGAGCCGTGGTCGTCGCGCTCCGGTTCGTGGCCGAGACCCGCAGCCGGACGCGTTCCGTCGTCGCGACCGCCCGCCGCGCGGTGCCGGGCTGGACCGCCCTCGCGGCGGTGACCCTCGCGGCCCTGATCGTCTCCGTGGTCAGCGTCTTCCTGCCGCTCGCAGCCGCCCTCGTGGCACAGGCGGTCGTGCTCGCCTGCGCCGTCCTCGGCTCGCTGCAGTCGCGACGCATCCTGGTGGCGTTCCCCCGGACCCGCCCCGGCGCCGCCCACCGTGGCCGCGGCCCCCACCGACGAGTCCTCGCCGTGGCGGAACCCGGCATGACGGACACGGTGTGGACCGATCCGGACGGGCCGGCGTCGACGTCCGGGTTCTGGAGCGTCGTGCACGACCGACCCGACAACGCTCCGGCCGTCCGCGGACTGCGGCGCTCGGTCCTCGGGACGCTGCAGCGGCTCCGGGTCGTCGTCGGCGGCAGCGCCATCGCCGGGTTCTTCGTGGGCGTCCCGCTCGGCGCACCCGGACCGACGCTCCTGCTCGCTGTCACCAGCTGGCTGATCGCGGCCGCACTGATCGCCATCGGGGTCGTGCTCGTCACCCGGACGGTGCGGCAGAACCGGGAACCGCTCGTCCGGCTGCTCCGCGGATCGACGTTGCTCCGCACGGTCGTGGTCCTGCTCACCGTCGCGGCCGTCCTCGTCCTGCTCGCCCCGGCCCTGCCGTTCGCGTTCCCGTGGCCACCACTGACAGCGTTCGCCCTGGTCGTGGTGTGCTCTGCGCTGTCGTTCGTCCTGCACTACCAGTCGGCACCCCCGGCACCGGGTCGGCGACTTACCGACACCGTCCGACCGCGGCGTTCCACACCGCCGCCGCACACCGCCCCACCTCCACCTGACCACCGAGGACCCCATGGACCACGAACCGACCGACCCCGTGATCGACGCCCTCCGTCGAGCCGTGGCGTCCGCGCCGCACGACGTCCCGCTCCGCGTCCACCTCGGTCGTCTGCTGCTGGACGCGGGCAGGACCGCCGAGGCGACCGCCGAGGCCGCGGCCGCGCTGGCTGCCGAACCGACCGACGCCGCAGCCGGCACGCTCATGCTCGACACCCTCCGCGGCGGCTCCGCCCCGGTGTCGAGCGCCGCGCCGTCGAGCGCACCGTCGTCGAGCGCCCCTGAGGAGACGGCGGACGACCGCACCTCCTTCGACTGGCACGCGGCGGAACAGGAGGTCGAGCACCTCGTCGGACCGGCCTTCGTCGACGACCTCGACGCCGACGACCCGGACCTCCCCTCCGCGTTCTCCGTCGAGGACCCCGGGACCCGGTTCACCGACGTCGGGGGCATGGAGCACGTCAAGCAACGGCTGAACGCGGCGTTCCTCGCGCCGCTCGCGAACCCCGAGCTCCGCGCGCTCTACGGCAAGAGCCTCCGCGGTGGACTGCTCCTCTACGGACCGCCCGGGTGCGGCAAGACCTTCATCGCGCGCGCCGTCGCCGGCGAGCTGGGCGCACGGTTCCTCAGCGTCGCGATCACGGACGTCCTCGACCCGTACATCGGCGTGAGTGAGCGGAACATCCAGGCGGTCTTCGAGGCCGCTCGGGCAGCGGCGCCGTGCGTCGTGTTCTTCGACGAGGTGGACGCACTCGGCCAGCGGCGGAGCCAGACGCGCAGTTCGCACGTCCGCGGCATGGTGAACCAGCTCCTCACCGAACTCGACGGGATCAGCGGCGGCAACGAGGGCGTGTTCGTGCTGGCGGCGACGAACCAGCCCTGGGACGTCGAACCCGCGCTGCGACGGCCGGGCCGCCTCGACCGGACGGTGCTGGTGCTGCCGCCGGACGCTCCTGCTCGTGAGGCGGTCTTCCGCACCCACCTCCGGGACCGACCGCTCGAGGGCGTCGACGTCGGGGTGCTCGCGAAGCGCACCGAGGGCTTCTCCGGCGCCGACATCGCCTACGTCTGCGAGGTCGCCGCCGAGCGGGCGCTGATGGACAGCGTCGCCAGCGGCACCGCCCGGCTCATCGGGATGCCCGACCTCCTCGACTCGGTGGCGGAGGTGCGACCGTCGACACGGTCGTGGCTCGACACGGCGCGGAACGTCGTGCTCTTCGGCGAGGACGACGGGACGTACGCGGACCTCCGCGCCTACCTCAAGAAGTCGAAGCGCTGAACGACGAACGGGAGGCGCGGTGCCAGCCGACACCGTGCCTCCCGTCCGTCGTCGGTCGCGTCAGCGACCCACGGCAGTCCGCGTCAGCGGCCCAGGAACTTCTGCAGCGACTGCATCTCTTCCTCGGTGGGCGCCTTCGGGTTCTTCGCGTTCGCGCCGCCGAACCCGAACCCGGACCCCTGGGGGGTCTGCTGCTGGGGCTGCGCCGCGGCACCCGAGGCGAGCGCCGCACGCTTCGCCGGGTTGCCGACCTTCTTCTTCTTCGCGCCGCCCTGCTGCTGCTTCTTCTTGCCGCCGTGCATGCCCGGGATCGGACCCATGCCCGGCATCTGCGGCACGCCGCCGCGCGCGACGGTCTTCATCATCTTCGCCGCCTGCTCGAAGCGGTTCACGAGCGCGTTCACCTCGGTCACCGTGGTGCCGGAGCCCCGGGCGATGCGGAGACGACGGGAACCGTTGAGGAGCTTCGGCAGCTCGCGCTCCTGCTTCGTCATCGACTGGATGATCGCCTCGGTGCGGACGATCTCGCTCTCGTCGAAGTTGTCGAGCGCTTCGCGCATCCCCTTGGCGCCCGGGAGCATGCCGAGCATGCCCTTGATCGAGCCGGCCTTGCGGAGCTGCTGCATCTGCTCGAGGAAGTCGTTCAGCGTGAACGAGTCGGAGGCGATCTTCTCGGCGACCTTGCGGGCCTCGTCCTCGTCGAACGCCTGCTGGGCCTGCTCGATGAGCGAGAGGATGTCGCCGAGGTCGAGGATGCGGCTCGCCATGCGGTCCGGGTGGAACGGCTCGAAGTCGTCGAGGCCCTCACCTGTGGACGCGAACATGATCGGGCGACCGGTGATGCTCGCGACGGACAACGCCGCGCCACCGCGGGCGTCACCGTCGAGCTTCGACAGGACGACACCGGTGAAGTCGACGCCCTCCTGGAAGGCGCGGGCGGTGGCGACGGCGTCCTGACCGATCATCGCGTCGATGACGAACAGGACCTCGTCGGGGTCGACGGCCTTGCGGATGTTCGCGGCCTGCTTCATCAGCTCCGCGTCCACGCCGAGGCGGCCGGCGGTGTCGACGATGACGGTGTCGTACTGCTGGTCCACCGCGGCCTTGATCGCGTTCTTCGCGACCTTCACCGGGTCGCCGACGCCGTTGCCGGGCTCCGGGGCGAACACGTGCACGCCGGCCTGTTCACCGACGACCTGGAGCTGCTGCACGGCGTTCGGACGCTGGAGGTCCGCCGCGACGAGCATCGGGGTGTGGCCGTCCTTCTTGAGCCACTTGCCGAGCTTGCCCGCGAGCGTGGTCTTGCCGGCGCCCTGGAGACCGGCGAGCATGATCACCGTCGGCGGACGCTTCGCGAACTCGAGCCGACGCTGCTGCCCGCCGAGGATGCCGACGAGTTCCTCGTTGACGATCTGGACGACCTGCTGCGCGGGGTTGAGCGCCTTGTTCACCTCGTCGGAGAGCGCGCGCTCGCGCACCGCGGCGGTGAAGGACTTGACGACCTCGAGCGCGACGTCGGCGTCGAGGAGCGCCCGTCGGATCTCGCGGACGGTGCCGTCGACGTCGGACGGGGACAGGCGACCCTTGCTCCGCAGGTTGCGGAAGGTCTCTGTCAGCCGGTCGAGAGTAACCGAAT
>NZ_BACW01000345.1:0-1474 GCF_000333315.1 Curtobacterium sp. B8 | reverse complement strand
TCCCGGTAGTACCGTCATGGAACGATTCCCACGGTAGTACCGTTCTGGAACAACTGGGTGGAGCGAGGTGCACGACCGGCGCGGGCGTTCGTTGTGCGTGTCCGACAACCGACCGGCAGGATGGCCGCATGGACATCCGCTTCACAGAGTCCCACCCGTCGACCATCGGTGTCGAGTGGGAACTCCCGCTGGTCGACCGGGACACCGGGGACCTCACCCCGCGCGCCCCGGCGGTGATCAGTGCGGTGCAGGAGCGGCTGGGCGACCCGGACCGTGTCACGGAGGAGCTCCTGACCAACACCGTCGAGGTCGTCACGGGCGTGCACACGACGGTCGGCGGGGCCACCCGGGAGCTCTCCGGCATCATCGGCGAGGTCGTCGACGCCGCGGACCCGCTCGACGCGCAGGTCATGTGCTCCGGCACGCACCCGTTCGCCCTGTGGGACCAGCAGGAGATCACGCCGGACAGCGAGCACTACACGACCCTCATCGACCGGACGCGCTGGTGGGGACGCCAGATGCTCATCTGGGGCGTGCACGTGCACGTCGGGATCGACCGGCGCGACAAGGCCGTGCCGATCATGAACGCGATGCTCGGCTACGTGCCGCACCTGCAGGCCTTCACCGCGTCGAGCCCGTTCTGGGGCGGCATCGACACCGGGTACGCCTCGAACCGGGCGCTCATGTTCCAGCAGCTCCCGACCGGCGGACTGCCGCCGGGCATCGGCGACTGGAGCGGTTTCGAAGGCGTCGTCGACGACCTGACCCGGACCGGTGTGATCGACGGGTTCAAGGACCTCCGCTGGGACATCCGCCCGTCACCGGGCTGGGGCACGCTCGAGAACCGGGTCTCCGACGGCATCTCGACCCTGCACGAGGTCGGCGCCGTCACCGCGCTCGTCCAGTGCCTGGTGACGGCGCTCTCCGACCGGCTCGACCGCGGCGAGGAACTGCCGACCATGCAGCAGTGGTTCGTCCGCGAGAACAAGTGGCGCGCAGCGCGGTACGGCATGGACGCGGAGATCATCACGAACGCCGCGGGTGACGAGCGGCTCGTCACCGACGAGGTGCACGACCTCGTGCAACGCCTCGACCCGATCGCGGAGCGGCTCGGCTGCCAGCAGGAGCTGCACCACCTCGACACGATGACCGAGCAAGGGGCCTCGTACCAACGCCAGCTCCGGGTCGCGCAGGAGAACGGCGGCGACCTCCGCGCCGTCGTCCGCCACCTGGTCACCGAGCTGCGCGAGTCGCTCTAGTCGCCACCACCTCCGGCCGGGAGGCACGGTGCGGGTCCGCCCCGCGCCTCCCGTCCTGGGGGCTGGCACCGCGTCGGACGATCGGTACAGTTCGGATGTGAACGGGACGAGCGCCGGGGGCGCGTCGAGGGTCGGTGTCCACCGTGCGGCGGCCTTCGTCGCGGCCGGGCAGCCGCGCGAGGCGCTCGCCGTGCTCGCTGCGGCCGGGCCCGAAG
>NZ_BACW01000346.1:0-1597 GCF_000333315.1 Curtobacterium sp. B8 | reverse complement strand
ACGCGCGTCGGACGAACGGACGGGCTTCGTCGATGCCGACGCTCCACTCGTGGGAGCCCCTTCGCGGGGGTCGCCGTACGACATCATGCCGAGGACGACGGTGCTGATCTCGAGGCCCGTGGCGCCGAGTCGTGTGGTGTCGGTGGTCATGCGTTCACCCTGGCATCGCGCCCTGTGACCGCGAGGAGGCGGACCTGGAGCGGAGCGTCGTCGGGTACCTGCACGGGGGCGGCGTAGAGGCCGGTCGCGGCGAGGTCCTCGATCTTCGGCTCGAACTGGTGCCAGACGGCCTCGACGAGTTCGGTCGGGAGCGTCTCGTCCGAGCCGGTCGCGCGGGCGAGGTCCCAGGTGTGGATGGTGATGTCGCTCGTCTGCTCGGCGAGGTACTCGTGCGCGGGCACGACGTCGGTGCTGAGGTGCACGTGGACGTCGGCGGGTGCGTTCCGCCAGGCTTCGGTCGCCCGGGTGGCGTGCTTGGTCCACTCGGCAGTCAGGTCCTCGCCGATCTCCCCGAGGTCCGCCTGGGCCTGCTCGTACTCGCACCCGCTGAGGAGCAGGGGGATCCAGCGCTGCTCGTCCACGACGTGCGTCACGAGGTCGCGGGTGGTCCACTCGGAGTCGGGGGTGGGGGCGTCCCAGTCGGTGACGGCGGCGACGCGGCGGCCGAACTCGGCGGCTGCGAGGGCCTGCAGTGCGATCCAGTCGGTGGCCATGAGGGTGCTCCTGTCGGTGGTGCGGTCCGTGCGGCGGATCCCGTCACCGATCCGGAACCGGTCCGGCACCGAGGGGATTCCCGCGCTCACACGCTACTGCGCCGGATCGCCTCGCGGGAGGGCGGTCGGCCCGTCTGTGGAGAAGACACTCGACACGACGACGCCCCGGCTCCGTGGGGGAGGAGCCGGGGCGTCGAGGCGGGTGCTGCAGTGCTGCTGTTCGGTGCCCTCAGGTCACGCTGGTCGAGCGGACCTCAGGCTGTGGCGACCGGCCGGGCCGGTGCTGCGACCGGCGACGCCGGTGCTGCCGTAGGGTGCGGTGCTGCCGTGGGGTGCGGTGCTCAGGCCGCCTGGAGGACGAACTGCACGTCGAGGTTGATGGTCACGTCGTTGCCGAGCGTGAAGCCACCGGCCTCGAGCGCCGCGTTCCAGTTCACGCCGAACTCGGTGCGGTCGATCTTCGTGGTGGCCTCGGCGCCGAGCTTGACCTGGCCGTACCCGTCGGTGGTGACGCCACCGAACTCGGTCTTCAGGGTGACGTTCTTGGTGACGCCGCGGAGCGAGAGCTCGCCGTCGATGAGCATGTCGTCGCCGTCCTCGCGGATGCCGGTCGAACGGAAGGTCATCTGCGGGTGCTCCTCGGCGAGGAAGAAGTCGCCGGTCGCGAGGTGCTGGTCGCGCTGCTGCTGCTTGGTGTTGACGCTGGCGACGTCGATCGAGGCCTCGAGGGTCGAGTCGAGCGGGTTCTCCGCGGTGACGAGCGTGGCGTCGAAGCGCTCGAACGAGCCCTTCACCTTGCTGATCGCGAGGTGGCGGACCGAGAAGGTGACCTCGGAGTGGGTCGGGTCGATCTTCCAGGTGCCGGTCTGTAGCCGGGATGCGAG
>NZ_BACW01000347.1:0-2370 GCF_000333315.1 Curtobacterium sp. B8 | reverse complement strand
CGGGAGGACGCGTAGACGACGTTGTCGCCCTGCCGGATCTGCGGCACCCAGGCGCGGGCCTGCGCGGCGTTCGCGAGGAGGTTCCCGTGGCTCAGCACCGCACCCTTCGGCGTCCCGGTGGTCCCGGAGGTGTACTGGATGAGGGCGACGTCGTCGGTGGCCGGACGCGGGTGCCGCTTCGCGAGCTTGCGGTTCCCCACGAGGTCGTCCCACGGCGTCGTGCCACGGACCTTCGCGGTGAGCTTCGCGCGGCTCTCGCGGGCCTTCGCCACCGGCAGCGACAGCGCCAGCCGGGTGCTGCGCGGCATCGCACGGGTGAGGTCCACCGAGACGATCGTGTCGAGCGCGACGTCGGCGGGGAAGTCCTGCACGGTGGCGACCGACTTGTCCCACACGATCGCGACCTTCGCGCCGTGGTCCTCGAACTGGTGCCGGAGCTCGCGCGGGGTGTACAGCGGGTTGTGCTCGACCACGATCGCTCCGAGCCGGAGCACCGCGTAGAAGGCGACGACGTGCTGGGGGCAGTTCGGCAGGACGATCGCCACCCGGTCCCCGGCGGTCACCCCGGCCTTGCGGAGACCGTTGGCGGCACGGAGCACCTGGTCCTCGAGCTCGGCGTACGTCGCCGTGCGGCCGAAGAACTCGAGGGCGACGCGTTTCGGGAACCGCCTGGCGGACTGCTCGACCAGGTCGACCAGGGAGCCCGTCGGCTCGTCGATGTCGTGCGGGACCCCCGGGGCGTACGAGGCAAGCCAGGGACGAGGCGTGTCGATGCTCACGTCGTCCAACCTAGCGGGCGGGTCCGTGGCGCCGTCCCGGGACATTGTCAGGGGTCGGACGGAGCATGGTGGCATGGCCTCGCTCTCGAACGCCTTCCGGTCCCGACTCGACGACACCTTCACCGGCGGCTCTCCCGGCCGTCCCGAGTGGATCGACGCCCTCGAGCAGGGCAGCGACGCGGGGTTCTTCGGCCCGGGGTCCGCGACGTGGAGCGTGCACGGCGGCCGGCAGACCGTCCTCGCCGGGGTGCGCGCCCTGCTCGTCCAGGCGCTCCACCCGGGAGCACTGGCGGGTGTGGCCGACCACTCCCGGTACCGTGAGGACCCCTTCGGTCGGCTCGCCGGCACCATCCGGTGGATCTACACCGTCTCGCACGGCGACCGTGCCGCGGCCGAGCACGCCAGCGCCTGGGTCGTCCGACTGCACGAGAAGGTCCGCGGCGAGTACGTCGACGGGCACGGGGTGACCAGGCCGTACGCGGCGAACGACCCCGACCTCGCCCGGTGGGTGCACCTCGCCTTCACGGACGCCTTCCTGCGGAGCGCGCAGACCTGGGGCGAACCCATCCCCGGCGGCGCGGACGCGTACGTGCGCGAGTGGGCGACGGCCGGCCACCTCATGGGGGTCGACGACGCACCGGAGTCCGAGGCCGAGCTGCGTGCGCAGATGGACGGCTACCTCGACCGGGGTGAGCTCGTCGCGACGGCGCGGACCCACGAGGTCGTCCGGTTCATCAAGGACCCGCCCCTGGCGCGGCTGCTCCGGCCGGGCTACCGGGCACTGTTCGCGGGGGCGGTGTCGACGCTCGACCCGCGGCACCGTGCGATGCTCGACCTCCGCGTCCCCGCGGTCGGGGCGATCACGTTCCCCTCGCGGCGCGCAGCGGGACTCGTCATCGAGGGCATGACGGGGGTCCTGGGTGGCCGCCGGACACCGAGACGGCGGCGCGCCGGCGGATCGCGGGGCTGGCCGCCGAGGGATCCGGCTCCGAGGCGCCTGGTTCCGAAGCGTCCGGCTCCGAGATGTCCGAGCCTTCCGAGTCCTCCGAGTCCGAGGCGAGCTCGCCGGCATCCTGACGAGCGCGGGCGCGCGGTCCTGCCGTCCGAGCGCGTGCGCGCGGTCCTGCCCGGGCGACGGCGGACCACCGCGACGAGGAACCGGCCTGGAGGCGCGGGACGGGCCCCGCCCCGCGCCTCCAGGCCGGCGGGTGCGTCAGAAGCCGGACGGCACCCGAGGCGTGTACGCCTGCTCGAGTCGCGCGACCTCGTCGGCGCTGAGCTCGATGGACGCCGCGGCGACCGCGTCGTCGATGTGGTGCTCCTTCGTCGCGCCGACGATCGGTGCGCTGACCACCGACTTGCCGGCGACCCACGCCAGGGCGATCTGGGCCATGGGGACGCCCCGCTCGTCGGCGACCTGCGCCACCGCGTCGACGATGGCGCGGTTGGCGTCCTCGTCCTGGCGGTAGAGCGTCTTGCCGAACTCGTCGGTGTCCGCGCGTGAGCCGGAGCCCTGTGCGTCCCAGGGGCGGGTGAGGCGCCCGCGTGCGAGCGGGCTCCACGGGATGACGCGGACGCCGGTGGGCCGCAG
>NZ_BACW01000348.1:0-855 GCF_000333315.1 Curtobacterium sp. B8 | reverse complement strand
CGACCCCGCCGGGATCGCCACGGGGAAGTTTCCCGGCGGCGCGACGAGCGTCAGGGCGCCCGGCGTGAAGGAGGCGCCGTCCACCGCCTCGAGGTCCGACGCGAGCTCCGCGTAGAAGTGCGCGAAGTCGATCGCCTCGGACACCTCCGGGTCGGCCTGGTCGATGGTCTTGCCGGTCTCGGAGGCCATGACCTCGATCAACGCCGCACGGTTGGCCTCGAGGGCGTCTCCGATCGCGTGCAGCACGGCGCCGCGCGACGCTCCCGACCACGTCGCCCACGTCGTGCCCGCGGCGCGGACGCGACCGAGGACGGACTCGAGCGACTCGGCGGAGGTGATCCGGGCCTCCTGGACGGCCTTGACCCCGAGCGTCGACGACGCGACGCGCGCGGTGATGTCGGCGCCCCACCGCCGGAACTCCGCGACCGACGGGTCGGTGTCCGGCGTGTTCTCGAAGTGCCCGGCCGACGCGCGCCCGACGGCCGCGTAGCGGTCGGCGACACGGTGCGAGGCCGGCGCGAGGAGACCCTCCGGCGTGGCGAGCGGTTCGAGGGACGACCGGAACCGGGACTCCTCGCGGGCGAACAGCTCGGGCGAGGACGCCAGCGAGAACACCGCCGACATGAAGTTCTCCTGCGACGCGCCCTCCTCCAGCCGCCGGATCAGGTAGGCGATCGCCACGTCGAACTCACCCGGGTGGACCACCGGCGTGTAGAGCAGCAGCGAGCCGACGGTCCGGCGGACGGCCTCGGCCTGCCCCTGCGCCATCCCGAGCAGCATCTCGAACTCGATGCCGTCGCGCACACCGCGCTCCCCCGCGAGCAGCCAGGCGTGCGCGACGTCGAACAGGTGGCC
>NZ_BACW01000349.1:0-10938 GCF_000333315.1 Curtobacterium sp. B8 | reverse complement strand
GAGGAGGTTCGCCGCGAAGCTGTGCGCCTCGACGCCGCGGTCGTGCAGGCTCGCCTTGATCCCGGCGTCGATGTCGCGTTCCGCGTGGCCGTAGCGTCGGTTCCAGAACACGGCGTCGGCCCCGGAGTCCGCGACGAGGGGCGTCGATGACGTCCGCCGCTGCGCCACGCCGGAGGACGAGGCGCGACCCGCGTTCCCGGAGTGCTTCGTCGAGCGCGGTCAGCGAGTGGTGCAGCCACCACCGTGCCGCGGCCCCGATCGGCCGGACGCCCGGTGACTCGTCGTCGAGGACGTACACGACGGTGAGCGAGCCGCCGTGGTCGATGCCGGCGCGGAGGGCCGGGTTGTCCGCGAGACGGAGGTCGTCGCGCAGCCAGACGATCGCGCCGCTCACACGGAGGCCGTGTCGGGCGAGGGACGGCTGGGTGTGACTCCCTGACCGGCCGCGCGGCGGACCTTCGTGCACAGCTCGGTCAGCGTGCGGAGCTCGCCGTCACTGAGACCGGCGCCGAGCACGGCGGCGATGCTCGCGGCGTGCTGGACGGCGACGGAGCGGTAGACGTCGAAGCCGTGGGCGGTGAGGGCGACGTACACGCCGCGGGCGTCGGTGGGGTCTGGCTGCTTCTCGACGATCCCGCGCGAGGCCAGGCGGTCCACGAGACGGCTCACGCTCGGCTGGGTGAGGAGGAGGTGCCCGGTGAGGTCACGCATCCGGGAGCGTCGACCGGGCTGGGTCGAAAGGTTGAAGCAGACGTCGTACTCGCCTCGAAGCGACGGCGGGCAGCGACCCGCTCGCGCTCGATGTTCGCGGCGATGACCTCGAGGTCTTCGTAGTCGGCGTCGGTGGTGTCGTCGGTCCAGTTGGGGGTGTACACCCGGGACCGACCGAAGGGCTTCGGTTCGGGGGTCACGATGGTCATGTGGGGATGGTACGTCGAGCGTCCGACAAATCGTGTGCGCATCACGGGCCTTTCCTGGGGTTGCGGTCCCGTTCCGGGAACGAGGACGCGAGCGAGAACGCGATGGCCATGAACGAGGCCATCATCGCGACGTACTTGGCGTCGAGGTCGGTGAACGCGTCCGGTGCGGGCGAGTCCACGGTGAGCATGCCGAAGGAGTACTCCTCGGATCGGATGACGACCGAGACGTACGACCGGTAGCGCGGTTCGAACCCCGGGAGGTCCTCGTCCACGTCGACCTCCGCCAGGCGGTCCCCGACGACGCGCGGGCCACCGCCGACGAGGACCCAGTCGAGGTTGCGGTCGCCGTACGGGGTCCCGGCGCGGAAGACGCCGGCGGTGTCCTCGGCTCCGCCGTGCCCGATCGGTTCGAGCGCGCGGAGGTCCGCCGACAACTGGTAGACGTTCGCCCGGACGTCGGGCACCCCGGGCAGCAGGTAGAACGCGAGCGCCACCGCGATGCGGTCCGCGAACGCCGGGAGTTCCTGTCGCCGCGCCGCCCGCCGGAGCTCCGCGAATCGCACTAGCCGGGTCGCGAGCTGCCCGAAGGCGTAGCGGACGGCGGTGCCCTGCTCCAGCTCCGTCGAGCGGGCGACCGCTGCGGCCGCAGCCACCGAGGCCGCGGTCCGACGGGCGCGGACGACCTGGACGACGACCGCGGCGGAGAGCACCACGAGGCCGAACACGACGAGCGAGACCTTCACGCTCGGCGCCGTGACGAGGTTCGGCAGCTGGAACGCGGCGGTGGGCGCGGTCGCGACGACGATCGGCCACACGACCGCTCCGGCGCGGCGCCGTCGGCGGTCCACGGTGCTTCGTTCCCCTGTCATGCGGACGACGGTAGGGCACCCCACCGACGCCCGTTGAGTTGTCCACAGGCCCGGACGGAGGGTACGCATGTTGTCCCCTGCAACGCCGACTTGCCCCCCGAACGGGGCGGGAAGAACATCGTGCACATGCAGCAGCGACTCAAGACCAGAGCAACGGCGCTCCTCGCGACCGCCGCCATCGTCCTCCTCGGCGGGACCTTCGGAGCCAGCGCGGCGAACGCCGCGACGGTCTCCCCGCAGGTCATCGGCGGCGAGCAGGCCCCCAGCACCCCGTGGGAGGTGCAGCTCATCTTCCAGCAGGGCGGCTCCGCCACCTACGGGTGCACCGGTGAGCAGATCAACGCGTCGTGGGTGCTCACCGCCAACCACTGCGTCGACGGCACCACCGCGATGAACGTCTACCAGTCGAACAGCACCTCGAACCGCGGCACGGCGATCGCGGCTGACCGGCTGTACTCTGCGCCGTCGGGCGACATCGCGCTCGTGCACCTGCGGACCGCGAAGGCACTGTCCTCGTACGCGCCGCTCGACCTCGCCTACACGACGAAGTCCTCCGGCACGGGCACCATCATGGGCTACGGCAACCGGGCGAACAGCGCCCCGAGCACCGGGCTCTACCAGGCGACGGTCAACCTCACCGGCCGCTCGATCGACGCGTACAACGGCACCGCGCAGCACGTCACGGGCGTCTCCGGCGCATCGAACCACGGCGACTCCGGCGGGCCCCTGCTCGTGAACGGCAAGGTCGTCGGCGTCTGCTCGACGGGCGACGTCGCCGACCCGGGTGCGAACACCCACGCGGGCTCGAACTACGCGGTGCTGACGCAGAGCGCCAGCTGGATCCGCAGCACCGCAGGCGTCTGACCGACGTTTCCACATGACGGACTGGAGGCCCGTGGCGACGCCGCCACGGGCCTCCAGTCCGTTGCTGCCCACCACTCCTGCACTTGCCGGTCTGCGCTGGCTCCCATCCACGGGCAGCGCGCCGCGCGCCGCGCGACGACCCGGGGTTGGTAAGCATGACCCATGACCGACGTCTCGACGCCCACGCCCGGCACCCGCGCACTCGTCCTCGGAGGCGGCGGCGTCGCCGGGATCGCCTGGGAACTCGGCGTGCTCGCCGCCCTGCAGGAAGCCGGGGTAGACCTCGACGCCGCCGACCTCGTGGTCGGCTCGAGCGCGGGGAGCGTCGTGGGCACGTTCGTGCGCGCAGGTGCCGTCCCCGACGCGTACGCACAGCAGCACACACCGCTGCCCTCGACGTACGAGGAACCGCCGGTCATCGCGTCCGAGGACTTCCAGGCGCGACTCGAGCAGCTGCTCGTCGGCGCGCGGGGCGACCAGGACGCCCGGGCCCGGCTCGGCGCCGTCGCGCAGCGGTCCACCGGTGGCCAGACGGACGAGGAGCGCATCGCGACCTTCGAGCAGACGCTGCCCGGCACGGCCTGGCCGGCGAAGCCGCTCGGCGTCACCGCGATCGACGCCACCGACGGCACGTTCCGCGTCCTGACCGCCGAGTCCGGCGTGCCGCTCCCCCGTGCCGTGGCCGCGAGTTGCTCGGTGCCGCTGGTGTGGACGCCCGTGGCGATCGACGGCGTGCCGTACATCGACGGTGGCCTCCGCTCGGCCACGAACGCCGACGTCGCGGCCGGGTACGAGCGGGTGCTCGTCATCGCCTGCGGCCCCGAAGGCCCATCGCCGCTCGGGCCGTGGCTGGACGTCGCGGTCGAGAGCCTGCGGTCCGGTGGGAGCTCGGTCGAGACCGTCGTGGCGGACAGCGCCTCGCAGCACGCCTTCGGCTCCAACTCGCTCGCGCTGTCCACCCAGGCGCCGTCGGCGGAGCAGGGGCACCGGCAGGGGTCGACGGTCGCGGAGCAGGTCGCCGCGTTCTGGGCGTAGCCCGCGACCGTGTCACCGGACCTCGCTAGCGTGGAGTCATGACGACGCCGTTCTCCGACCTCGACCAGTTCACCGCCCTCCCCCGAGTCGACGGCATCGCGGTCGCCCCGGACGGATCGCGGGTGTTCCTCACCGTCAGCGCCCTCGACGACGAGCGCACCGGGTACCGCCGGTCGGTCTGGTGCGTCCCCGCTGACGGTTCGGGCACGCCGGTCCGACTGACCCGCTCGGCGAAGGGCGAGGGCGGGATCGCCGTCACCCGCGGCGGCGACGTGCTGTTCGTGTCCGGCCGGCCCGACGAGTCCGGCGCCGAAGACGCGGCCCAGCTCTGGGTGCTCCCCGCCGCGGGCGGCGAAGCGCGCCCGGTCACGGCCCTGTCGGGAGGCGCGGGCGGCGTCCTCGCCACGGCCCCCGGTAGCGACGTGGTCGCCTTCATGGCGCCGCTGCTCCCCGGGGCGGACGCGGACGACGAGACGTCGTTCCTCGCGGCGGACGCCGCGCTGCGCAAGCGCCGCAAGGAGCGGAAGGTCGCGGCGATCCTCCACGAGACCTACCCCGTGCGGTACTGGGACCACGACCTCGGCCCCGACGAGACCCACGTGCTGACCCTCGACCTCGCCGAACTGCGTGAACGTGACGCGGCCGTGCGTCCCGCCGACGCTCCGGACTACCCGACGCACCTCCCGCGCCCGGCCGACCTCACCCCCGCTCCGGCCCGGACGCTCGACCACGTGGACGGCGCCCTGACCCCGGACGGCTCGGTGCTGCTCGCGTCCGTGGCCGTGCAGGAACCCCGCGGCTTCCGCTCGACGCTGGTGACGGTCGACGTCCGGACGGGCACCCGGACCGTGGTGTTCGACGAACCGGACGTCGACCACGAGATCCCCCGCGTCAGCCACGACGGCCGGACGATCGCGTGGGTGCGGACGCCCCGCTCGACGCCGGCCGGTGCTCACGAGCAGGAGATCTGGACCGCTCCGCTCACCACGGACGGCACCGTGGACGTCGCGGGCGCCCGGCGGATCGCGACCGACTGGGACCGCTGGCCGGCCGAGCTCGTCTTCGAGCACGGCGACGCCGCACTCCTCGCCGTCGCCGACCAGGACGGCCGCGCGCCGATCTTCCGGATCCCCCTCGACGGAGCCCCCGTCGAGCAGCTGACCCACGACGACTGGGCCTACTCCGGCCTGCGCGTGGCGGACAGGACCGGCGAGGTCGTGGCGCTCCGGGCCTCCTGGCAGGCGCCGCTGCACCCGGTCCGGATCGCCGACGACGGTTCGGTGACGGTCCTCGCGAACCCCGCGCCGCTCCCCGACGTCCCCAGCACGATCGAGGACGTCGAGACCACCACGACGGATGGCACGCGCGTCCGCGGCTGGCTGGTGCTGCCCGAGGGCGACGGGCCGCACCCGCTGCTGCTCTGGATCCACGGTGGCCCGCTGAACTCGTGGAACCAGTGGTCGTGGCGGTGGAGCCCGCAGCTCGCCGCAGCACGCGGGTACGCCGTGCTGCTGCCGGACCCGGCACTGTCGACCGGGTACGGGCTCGACTTCATCAACCGGGGCTGGAACGCCTGGGGGCAGGCGCCGTACACCGACCTCATGGCGATCACCGACCACGTCGTCGGCCGATCGGACATCGACGAGACCCGGACGGCAGCGATGGGCGGCTCGTTCGGTGGGTACATGGCGAACTGGGTCGCGGGCCACACCGATCGGTTCCGGGCGATCGTCACGCACGCCAGCCTGTGGGCGCTCGAGCAGTTCAACGGCACGACGGACATGTCGCAGTACTGGCAGTCGATCTTCGACGCCGAGGGCATGCGCGAGAACGACCCGCACCGGTTCGTGGCGGACATCACGACACCGATGCTCGTGATCCACGGCGACAAGGACTACCGGGTGCCGATCGGCGAAGGACTGCGGCTCTGGTCGGAGCTCGCGGAGCACCACGCCGCGGAGGACGGGACGATGCCGCACCGGTTCCTGTACTTCCCGGACGAGAACCACTGGGTGCTCAAGCCGCAGCACGCGGTGGTCTGGTACGAGACCGTGTTCGCCTTCCTGGCCCAGCACGTGCTCGGCGAGGAGTGGGAGCGGCCGGAGCTGCTCGGGTAGCAACGGCTCGGGCGCGGGGCTCGCGGGCGGGGCTCGGCGAACGCGCGCGTTTCGACGAACCACGTGTCGTTCGACGCGCGCGGTGTCGCGGCCAACGCCGCCCACGCCGCGCCGAGCTGCCCGCAGGAATGACGACGCGACCGATGTCGTCCGACATCGGTCGCGTCGTTCCGCAGCGGCACCCGAAGCCGCACGCGGATTCCGGGCGGGCATCATCACCCGGCCCGAGCTCAGCCCCCTCGCGCCCGCGGGCTCTCAGGCCCTCAGGCCCTCAGGCCCTCAGGCCCGTCCAGCCCTCACACGAACGCGGCCTGCCCCGTGATCGCCCGCCCCACGATGAGCGTGTTCACTTCGCGGGTGCCCTCGTACGAGTAGATGGCCTCGGCATCGGAGAAGAACCGCGCCACGCCCTTCTCTAGCACGATGCCGTTCCCGCCCTGCACCTCGCGGCACCAGCCGACCGTCTCGCGCATCTTCGCCGTGGCGAACGCCTTCGCCATCGCGGAGTGCTCGTCCCCGCCGACCCCGGCGTCCTGCATGGCCGAGGCCTGGGTGCACAGGGCGATCGACGCGGTGATGTTCGCGAGCGACTTCACGAGGAGGTCCTGCACCATCTGGTGCGCCGCGATCGGCTTCCCGAACTGGATGCGCGTCCGGGCGTAGTCGAGCGCCGCCTCGTACGCACCGACCGCGATGCCGATCGCCTGCCACGCCACCTCGGTCCGGGTGAGGCGCAGGACCTCGGCCGTCGCCCGGAACGAGTCCGCACGCTGCAGCCGACGCGACTCCGGCACCCGGACCCCGCTCATCGTGATGTCGGCGTTCTGCACGCCGCGGAGGGCGATCTTGTCCTCGATCTTCGTGGCGGTGAAGCCCGGGGTGTCGGTCGTGACGAGGAAGCCCTTGACCTGCTCGTCCGCAACGTCCTTCGCCCAGATCACGACGACGTCGGCGAAGGTGGCGTTGCCGATCCATCGCTTCTCGCCGTCGAGGACCCACTCGTCACCCTCACGCCGGGCGGTCGTCCGCAGCCCGCGCGCGGAGTCGCTGCCCGACAGCGGTTCGGTGAGGCCGAACGCGCCGATCAGCTCGCCGCGAGCCATGCGCGGCAGCCATTCCTGCTGCTGCTCCTCGCTGCCGGCGACCGCGATCGAGTTCATCGCGAGGCCGGACTGCACGCCGATGAACGTCGCCACGCTCGCGTCGACCCGACCGAGCTCGAGTGCCGCCCAGCCGCGGTACACCGCCGAGTTCTCGAACTGCCGCACGAGCGGGACGCCCGGCCCGTACATGCCGAGCTCGGCGAGCGGCGCGATGACCTGCTTCGGGAACTCGGCACGCGCCCAGTACTCGTCGGCGATCGGGCGGACCTCGGCCTCGAGGTACGCACGCAGGCGTCCGAGCGAGTCACGCTCCCGCTCGGTCAACCCCGTCTGGAAACCGTAGAAGTCCGATCCGAGGAGGGGCGTTGAGGCTGCCGTCGTTGACATACCCCCGATCGTGCATCATTCTCGAAAACGTTGCAAGGGAGGGATGCATGTACACATCGGATTCTGCGCTGCGCGCCTTCCGGGAGGCCCGCCACACCTTCATCGCCGGCTCACGGATCGACATGGGGACCCTGGCAGCCTCGCTCGGCGTGGACCGGACGTCGCTCTTCCGGTGGGTGGGCAACCGCGACCGACTGCTCTCCGAGGTGCTGTGGTCCCTCGCCGTCCCCACGCTCGACAGCGCTGCCACGTCCGCCGCGCCGGCCGGGGCCGCGCGGATCGTCGACGTGCTCGACCGGTTCACGGCGGACCTCATCCGCGCTCCGTACTTCCGCGCGTTCCTCACCCGTGAGCCCGCACGGGCCCTCCGACTGCTCACGACGACCGAGAGCGACGTCCAGAGTCGCTTCGTGGCACGGGTGACCGCCCTGATCGACGACGAACGGCAGGCCGGCACGTTCGACCCCGCGCCGCTGACGAGCGAGGAGCTGTCACGACTGCTCGTCCGGATCTCGGAGTCGTTCACGTACGCCGACCTCATCTCCGGGGAGACACCCGATCCGGCTCGCGCCCGTGCGACGTTCGAGTACGTGCTCCGTCCCGCCGCCGTGCCGGCTCCGGTCGGGTGAAGCCCGACGGTGACGGTGTCAACCCTTCGCTGCGGTGTCAGCCCTTCGCTGCGGTGAACTCCAGGTTGATGTCGTCCGGGTCCTGCACGGAGAGGATGACGATGCCCGCCTCCCCGAGGTCCGTCACGTCGCCGTGCTCGACCCCCGCGGCGTCCAAGCGGGCAGCGGTTTCGTGGAGCGCCTCCACCGACCGCACCGTGAAGCTGACGTGGTCGAGACCGACCGTGTCGGAGTCGAACCGCTGACCGCGCGGTGCGACGGGCCGGAGCCCGAACAGCTGCTCCCCGAGCGGGAAGATGCACCCGCCGTAGAGCCGCTCCCGATCCTGCTCGATCCCCGGCTCGTCGATGTGCGCACTGAAGTCCATCGCTGGTGCGACGCCGAGGAGCTGCTCGTAGAACGCCTTGCTCCGGTGGATGTCGGTGACGGTGATGCGGACGTGTGCGAGTGCGGTGGGGTGTGCGAAGGCTTCGGTCACGATGGTGGTGCTCCTCGTGGTGTGGTCGGGTCGCCGACGATCGTCGGCACCTGTCGAGGCAACGCCGTCAGCCTGACCGTCTCCCCGGACGCCGCGGCGACCGGACAGCGGCGCACGCCGACGGCTCGCGCGTGCGACGATCGACGACGCACAGCGCGCCACGCTCAGCGGTCAGTGGTCCGCGGTCAGCGGAAGCCGCGGGTCTCGAGCATGTGATGCGGGATGCCGTGCCCCTGGCAGCGATCTCGGCGGCGGATGCCCCGCATCACGTCGCGGACGTGGTCGCCGCAGCCCGTCCACGAGGACTTGCCGCACACAGGGCACTGGACCGACTCGCACATGCGGGCCACGGTACGGACGGAGCCCTGGACGGACAGCCGAAACGCTGTACCCGATCCGCTGGACGACGGATTTCGGACTCCCGAGCGTCAGACGGCCCGGAGGCGGGGTCGAGTACGGTCGGTTCGTCCCCGGATCGGCCGAGTCGCACCAGCGTGGTCGGCCGGTGCTCCGAGGCCGCTGCACCCGCACCACCGATCGGAGACCGATGACCATCGACGAGTACCCGTTCTGCCGGACCTACCCCACGCGGTGGAACGACAACGACATGTTCGGGCACGTCAACAACACGATCTACTACTCGGCCATGGACAACGCCGCGACGTACTGGTTCCGGGAGGTCGCGGGCCTCGATCCGTTCTCGTCCGAGTGGATCGCCGTCCTCGTGTCGTCGAGCTGCCACTTCGTCGAGTCAGCGGTCTGGCCGGACGTCATCGAGGTCGGGATGCGGTCGAAGCGGATCGGCACGACGAGCCTCGCGTGGGAGTTCGGCCTCTTCCGCCAGGCCGACGGCGCGCTGCTCGCGACGGGCGAGTTCGTCCACGTCATCATCGACCGCGAGGGCGAACGACGGCCGACCCCCATCCCGGCGGAACTCCGCGAACTGGTCACGAGCAGGATGACGGTCACCGACTGACCTCCGCACAACCCAAAGCGGCTCGAACCACGGAATCACGTGGTTCGAGCCGCTTCCAGTTGTGCGAACGCCACGCCGAGCGCTGCCCCGCGCCGTCCGGCTGCCGCACGCAGCGCCCCCGCCGTTAGATCAGCGCGTCCGTCAGGTGGTTCGGCGTGCCGAACCGGTGCGCCGTGATCGACACCGCCTGCTCCCGGAGGAACGGCAGCACCTCGATCCGCCCGGCCTCGGTCACCGGCTCGGCGTAGACCGCGACGTCCGGACGTCCACCGACCGCCGTGTACAGCGCCGAAGCATCCCCGCCGATGAGCCGGACCCGCGTCGACGGGCCGTCGGCCACCCGCGCTGCGAACGCCGCGTCGGACTCCCCGTCGCGGAGCGACCGCACGATCGCCAGCGACTGCACGGCCGACCGCACGGAGACCGGCAGCGAACCGGAGACCGACACGTCGATCGTCGTCCCCGCGCGGAGCGCCGCCGCGACGACCCGGACGAGCGCGTCGACGTCGAGCGACGAGTCGTCGTCCGCGGTCAGGCGCACGTGCACCCCCGGGAAGGGCAGGAAGCGCGCGATGTTCCGCTCGGCGGTCAGCGCGGACACGTCGGTCGCGGTGCCGAACAGCGTGGTCCACGCTCGCTCGTCAGATGCGAGCGCGCGGTCGAGCGACTCCGAGGCAACCCCGGACGCCCGGACGAACGCGGACACCGGCGAGGACACAGCACCAGCAGGACCAGCGCCAGCAGCACCAGCAGGCACCGATGACCACGACCCGAGCCCGATCAGGTAGTTCAGCCCGCCGGCCTTCGTCCCGGCACCGACGGCCGACTTCTTCCACCCGCCGAACGGCTGGCGTCGGACGATCGCGCCCGTGATGCCGCGGTTCACGTACAGGTTGCCGGCCTCGATCCGGTCGAGCCACGTGCCGATCTCCCCGGCGTCGAGCGAGTGCAGCCCCGAGGTGAGGCCGTAGTCGACCTCGTTGACGATGTCGATCGCCTCGTCGAGGGTCCGCGCGGTCATGATGCCGAGGATCGGACCGAAGTACTCCGTCCGGTGGAACGCCGAACCACGGGCGACACCGTCGCGGACGCCGGGGCTCCAGAGCTTCCCGGAGTCGTCCAGTCGGGCGGGCTGCACGGCCCAGGTCTCCCCCGCACCGAGCTTCGTCAGGCCGTCGAGCAGCTTGCCGGCGGCCGGCTCGATGACCGGCCCCATCTGCGTCGTCGCGTCGGTCGGGTACCCCACGGTCAGCGAGGACACGGCATCGATCAGCTGGGACCGGAACCGCCGCGAGGTGGCGACGGACCCGACGAGCACGACGAGCGACGCCGCCGAACACTTCTGACCCGCGTGCCCGAACGCCGAGGCGACGACGTCCTTGACTGCGAGGTCCAGGTCGGCCGACGGCGTCACGATGATCGCGTTCTTGCCCGAGGTCTCGGCGAGCAGGGGCAGGTCCGGCCGGAACGAGCGGAAGAGCTCGGCGGTCTCGTACGCCCCTGTCAGGATCACGCGGTCGACCAGCGGCGACGCGACGAGCTGCCTGCCGAGGTCGTCTC
>NZ_BACW01000350.1:0-1023 GCF_000333315.1 Curtobacterium sp. B8 | reverse complement strand
TGAGCATGAGCGCCGACCGGACGTGTCCGCGATGACGCGCATCCGGACGTCGTCCTCGTGACGGGCACCGTAGCGGCGACCGGAGACCTCCGCCGCCTTGTCCAGGACCGGTCGCACCTGGTCGATCTCGTACATGTTGTCGACGCCCTGCTTGATGAACGCGACGCGCTCGAGCCCCATGCCGGTGTCGATGTTCTTGTTCGGCAGCTCGCCGGTGATCTCGAAGTCGTACTTCGACCGCACGTCGGCGATCTGGTACTGCATGAAGACGAGGTTCCAGATCTCGACGTAGCGGTCGTCGTCGGTGGCCGGGCCGCCGTCGATGCCGTACGCCGGACCACGGTCGAAGAAGATCTCCGAGCACGGGCCCGCCGGGCCGGGCTGCCCCGTCGACCAGTAGTTGGTGTCCTTGCCGAGTCGCTGGATCCGGTCGTCCGGCAGCGAGGAGTGCTGCTTCCAGAACGCGATCGCCTCGTCGTCGTCCTCGTAGACGGTGACCCACAGGTCATCGGGCGAGAATCCGAGGCCGCCGTCCGACTCCGGCGTCGTCAGGAGTTCCCAGGCGTACTGGATCGCCTGCTCCTTGAAGTAGTCGCCGAACGAGAAGTTGCCGTTCATCTGGAAGAACGTGCCGTGGCGCGGGGTCTTGCCGACTTCTTCGATGTCGTTCGTGCGGATGCACTTCTGCACGCTCGTGGCCCGCGGGTACGGCGACGGGACGAGCCCGGTGAGGTACGGGATGAACGGCACCATGCCGGCCACCGTGAACAGGAGCGACGGGTCGTCCGAGACGAGCGACGCGGACGGGACGACGGTGTGCCCGCGGTCGCCGAAGAACTGGAGCCAACGGCGGCGGATCTCTGCGGTCTGCATGGTGCTTCCTGGTTTCAGGTCGAGTGCGTGGGAGGGCGTGCGCGGTGCTCGGGCGCCGGTGGTGCCGGGCGTCAGGCGTCAGGTGCCGGGCGTCAGGCGTCAGGCGTCAGGCGTCGGTGCGGAGTTCGGCGTCCCGGGACTTGTAACCGT
>NZ_BACW01000351.1:0-382 GCF_000333315.1 Curtobacterium sp. B8 | reverse complement strand
CCATGTGGGCGAAGGGCACACGCCTGACGAAGGACCCGACGGGTCTGCCGATCAAGGCGTCCGACGTGACCATCGGTTCGGTGTTCCACGTCATCCCGGACGGCATGCTCGACAAGGAGGACATGCTGGAGGAGAAGGCCAAGGCCGCCGTCCTCCTCATGCGCCTCGACCCGCAGGACCTCCACCCCGCCAAGGGGCAGGAGAACTGGGGGTACGACGGCATCGTCGCGTACTCGAAGATCTGCACCCACGTCGGGTGCCCGGTCGCCCTGTACGAACAGCAGACGCACCACCTGCTCTGCCCGTGCCACCAGTCGACGTTCGATGTCTCGAACAACTGCGAGGTCATCTTCGGACCGGCCGCACGTCCCCTCCCCCAACT
>NZ_BACW01000352.1:0-1001 GCF_000333315.1 Curtobacterium sp. B8 | reverse complement strand
CCTCGCGATGGCGATCTTCCTCAACGGCATGGAGCGGCGGGAGATCAAGGACCTCACGCTCGCGATGATCGCGTCGGGGGAGCGGATGTCGTTCGACGCGCTCGGCAAGACGACCGTGGACAAGCACTCCACGGGCGGTGTCGGCGACAAGATCACGCTGCCGCTGGCGCCCCTCGTCGCCTCGTTCGGCGTTGCCGTCCCGCAGCTCTCCGGGCGCGGCCTCGGTCACACGGGCGGGACGCTCGACAAGCTCGAGTCCATCCCGGGGTGGCAGGCCGCGCTGTCGAACTCGCGTCTCCTCGAGATCCTGGACGACGTCGGCGCGGTCATCTGCGCCGCCGGATCGGGTCTGGCGCCCGCGGACAAGAAGCTCTACGCGCTCCGGGACATCACCGGCACGGTCGAGTGCATCCCGCTCATCGCGTCGAGCATCATGTCGAAGAAGATCGCCGAGGGCACCGGGGCGCTCGTGCTCGACGTCAAGTTCGGGTCGGGTGCCTTCATGCCGACGTACGAGGCGTCGAAGGAGCTCGCACAGACGATGGTCGACCTCGGGAACGACGCCGGCGTGGCGACCTCGGCGCTCCTGACCGACATGGAGGTCCCGCTCGGACTGACGATCGGCAACGCGCTCGAGGTCCGTGAGTCCGTCGAGGTGCTGGAGGGCGGGGGCCCGGCCGACGTCGTGGAGCTCACCGTCGCGCTGGCGACCGAGATGCTCACGCTCGCCGGCCTGCCGGATGCGGACCCGGCCGCGGCGCTCGCGGACGGGCGGGCGATGGACACCTGGCGCCGGATGATCGCCGCACAGGGCGGCGACCCCGGGGCCGCGCTGCCGGTCGCCCGTGAGCAGCACGTCGTCACCGCGCCCGAGTCGGGCGTGCTCGTCTCGCAGGAGGCCCTGCCGTTCGGCGTCGCGGCCTGGCGTCTGGGCGCCGGCCGAGCCCGTGCGCAGGACCCGGTCCAGGCGGGGGCCGGCATCGAGCTGCACGTCAGCCGGG
>NZ_BACW01000353.1:0-9299 GCF_000333315.1 Curtobacterium sp. B8 | reverse complement strand
CATCGACATGTCGCACTACCTCTACCTCGTCCGGCACGGCGAGCACCAGGACGCGGAGCACGGTCTCCGCGACGGCAAGCTGTCGGAGCGCGGCAAGCGCCAGGCAACGCTGATCGCGGACCGTCTCGGTGGCGTGCCGTTCGACGCCGTGCACCACTCGCCGCTCGAGGCGCCGAGCGAGACCGCGGCGTTCATCGCCCAGCGGCTGCCCTCGATCCAGCCGGAGCCGTCGACGCTGCTCTTCGACTGCATCCCGTCCGGACCCACGCCCGACATGCCGCACGCGTACCAGGGCTGGTACGGCGGCATCACGGAAGAGGAGATCATCGCCGGGCAGGCCCAGATGGGCGACGCGGTCGCCGAGTGGTTCACGCCCGCGCGCGAGGACCGGCACGACCTCCTCATCACGCACAACGCCGTCATCGGCTGGTTCGTCCGCGAGGCCTTCCAAGCACCCGAGTGGCGCTGGATGGGCACGAACGTCGCCCACACGGCCCTCACGATCATCCGCATCCGCTCGGCGAAGCCGGCCGAGGTCGTCACCCTGAACGACCTCGCGCACCTCCCGGTCGAGCTGCGCACCGGCCTCCCGGTCGACCAGCCCGTCTGAGCCCGGCGCGGTCCCGCAAGTTGCGTCCGTCGGACGTGGGCCGGCCTGGAGGCCCGGATCGCCTCAACGGAACGGCTTGCGGTACCAGGCGGTCGCGTTGGGGTTCTCGTTGAACGGTGCGACGCGCGCGTAGCCCCGGCTGCGGTACATCGCGCCCGCCGCCACGAGCGAGTCGTTCGTGTCGAGCACGACCGCGGTCGCGCCGAGCGCTCCGCCAGCCGCCTCGAGCTCGTCCATGACCGCCGTCGCGACCCCGCGGCCCCGGCCCTCGGGGGTGACGTACACGTGCTTCACCTCGAAGCGGACGTCGACCCCGCCGTCCTCGGTCCGGCCGTCCGCGATGCGGCGGAGCCCGCCGCACCCCACCGGGACGCCGTCGTCGTACGCCACGACGAACACCCCGTCCGGCACCGTGAACTCGGCGGCCGGCGTGCGCTTCCGCGCGTAGGTGCCCTGGGCGCGCGGGAAGGTGCGCTCGCGCTCGTCGAGGTACGCGTCGAGCAGGGCGTCGACCTCCGGTGCGTCGGCGGGCACGGTCCTGACGTCGAGCGGCATGCCCCGATCCTAGGATGGTGGTCATGGTCACTCCCGTCGCCGTCGTCGGCGCCACCGGTCGGCTCGGGGCCCTCGTGGCCTCGGTGGTCGAGGAACTCCCGGACTTCGAGCTCGTCGCACGGCTCTCGTCGAAGGACGGCGCGCACGAGGCCCCGCCGTCGGTGTTCGGCGACGCGGCGCTCGTCGTGGACGTCACGGTCCCGGCGCTGAGCCCGGCGATCGTCGAGAACGCGCTCGTCGCAGGGGCGAACGTCCTCGTGGGGACCTCCGGCTGGTCGCAGGACCGGCTCGCGAAGCTCCGCGCCGGCCTCGAGGCCCGACCCGACCAGGGCGTGCTCGTCGTCCCGAACTTCTCGATCGGGTCCGTGCTCGGCACCCACCTCGCGACGATCGCCGCGCCGTGGTTCCCCTCGGTGGAGATCGTCGAGACGCACCACGCGGGCAAGGTCGACTCGCCCTCGGGCACCGCCGTCCGCACCGCGGAGCTCATCGCCGACGCCCGCCGCGAGGTCGGTCCGGTCGACGCTCCGCACGTCGACCAGCGCGCCCGCGGGCAGCAGGTCGCGAGCATCCCGATCCACTCGCTGCGGCTGCCCGGCGTGAAGGCCGTGCAGGACGTCCTGCTCAGCGGTCCCGGCGAGACCCTGACGATCCGGCACGACACGAACGACGACGTCGCCTACGTGGCGGGGATCCGAGCGGCCCTGACCGCGGTCGGCTCGATGCGCGGGCTGACCGTCGGGCTCGGCAGCGTCCTCGGCATCGGCTGAGGGACGACCGTGCTGAAGTCCGCCCGGTCACCGTTCTGGGGCGCCGCGCTCATGGCGGTGCTGCTGGTGCTCTACATCGTGCTCGTCGGGCAGCGGGCGGTCGCGTTCATCGCCACGGGCATCCCGATCGGCATCGGCATCGGCGTGGCGCTCTTCGTGGTCGCGGCGATCGGCGCGGTCCTGCTCGTCCTCGAACTCCGCTTCGGCTTCCGGATCACCCGGCTCGGCGCACGGCTCGAACGGGAGGGCGGCGCACCCGACGACGTGGTCGACGTGCGACCGTCGGGACGTCCGGCGCGTGACGCGGCCGACGACCTCTTCCCCCGGTACAAGGAGGCGGTGGAGCAGGACCCCGCTGACTGGCGCGGCTGGTACCGCCTCGGCGTCGTCTACGACGCCGCCGGTGACCGCAAGCGGGCGCGGGCCGCGATGCGCGAAGCGCTCACCAGGGCGCGCGGCTGACGGCCTGGAGGGACGTGGCGGGGCCGCCCCGGGCCTCCAGGCCGTCTGCTGGTCGCGTTCAGAACGCGGCGTCGACGGCGTCCTCGGCACGCGCGTACCGGAACGTGTAGCCCGACTCCAGGAGCTTGGTCGGCACCATCTGCTGGCTCGACAGCAGCATCTCGTCGGCGGCATCCCGGAGGACGAGGCGCAGTGCGAACTCGGGCATCCGGAACAGGTAGGGGCGGTGCAGGTCCTCGGCGACGCGGTGGGGGATGCGGTCGGAACACGCCGGCTCCGGTCCCGCAGGTTCACCGGACCCGACACCCCGGCGGCCTTCGGGCTGGTGGCGAGGTGCACGATCGCGCCGACCTCGTCGTCCAGGGCGATCCACGGCCAGAACTGGCCGCCGGTGCCGAGCCGACCGCCGAGACCCGCCTTCGTGAGCGGGGCGAGTGGTGCGAGCGCGCCACCGCCCTGCCCGACGACGATGCCGGTGCGCAGCGTGACGACGCGGACGCCGTCCGGGGCGGCGTTCGCGGCCGCCTCCCACGCGACGCACACCTCGGCGAGGAAGCCCGTGCCGGGAGCGGCATCGTCCTGCAGGACGTCGGAGGGGCGGTCGCCGTAGACGCCGGACGCCGAGCCGGACAGGAAGAGCGCCGGCGGGTTCGTCGTGTGCCGCATCGCCTCGACGAGCGTCTCGGTGGCGGACACGCGCGACCGCAGGATCTCCTGCTTGTACGCAGCGGTCCAGGGCAGCTTGCCGATGCTCGCGCCGGCGAGGTTCACCACGACGTCCGCGCCGTCGATGACCGCGGGGTCGAGGGGTCGCGAACCCGGTGCCCAGCGGAACTCGGTGGGGGAGCGGGGGTCGCGCCGCACGAGCGTGGAGACGTGGTGCCCGGCCTCGCGGAGCGCCCGGACGAGCGGGGTGCCGATGAAGCCGGACGCGCCGGCGACGACGATCGAGAGCGGTTGGGGGGTCGTGTCGGCCATGGGGACAACGCTACTCAGGAGCCTGGAGGTCGGGGCCGCGCCCGGCTGTGAGGTCGCCGTTGTGGGTGGTCCCGTTTAGGCTCGTGGCGTGACCGACGAGACCGTGCAGCCCGATCCCACCGTCCCGACTCCGTACGAAGACCTGCTGCGTCGTGTGGTCGAGGAAGGCGCGCCGAAGGGCGACCGCACCGGCACCGGCACGCGGAGCATCTTCGGCGCCCAGCTGCGGTACGACCTGTCGGAGGGCTTCCCGCTCGTCTCGACGAAGCGCGTGCACTTCAAGTCGGTGGCGTACGAGCTGCTGTGGTTCCTGCGCGGCGACGGCAACGCCCGTTGGCTGCAGGAGCACGGTGTCCGGATCTGGAACGAGTGGGCGGGCGAGGACGGCGACCTCGGACCGGTGTACGGCGTGCAGTGGCGCTCGTGGCCGACGCCCTCCGGCGAGCACGTCGACCAGATCGCCCAGGTCATCGAGCAGATCCGCAACGATCCGGACTCCCGTCGCCTCATCGTCTCCGCGTGGAACGTCGCGGACGTGCCCGACATGGCGCTCGCCCCGTGCCACGCGTTCTTCCAGTTCTGGGTCAACGACGGCAAGCTCTCGTGCCAGCTCTACCAGCGGAGCGCGGACATGTTCCTCGGCGTGCCGTTCAACATCGCCTCGTACGCGCTCCTCACCCACATGATCGCGGCGCAGACCGGGCTCGAGGTCGGCGACTTCGTGTGGACCGGCGGCGACTGCCACGTGTACGACAACCACGTCGAGCAGGTCCGCGAGCAACTGACCCGCACGCCGTACCCGATGCCGACGCTGACGCTCGCGCCGCGCGACTCCATCGACGACTACGTGTACGAGGACATCGAGGTCGTCGGGTACCACCACCACCCGTCCATCGCGGCCCCGGTCGCCGTCTGATGGTCGAGGGCGTGCTGCCCGACGGCTGGACGGAACCCGTCCGCGGGGTCGGCATGGTCTGGGCACGGTCGGTCTCCGGGGTGATCGGGGCCGACGGCGGCATCCCGTGGCACGTCCCGGAGGACCTCGCCCACTTCCGGACCGTCACCGGCGACGCCACCGTGGTGATGGGTCGTCGCACGTGGGAGTCCCTCCCGACGCGCTTCCGGCCGCTGCCCGGGCGGCGGAACGTCGTGCTCACCCGGGACGCGGCGTGGAGCTCCTCGGAGGCCGCAGTCGGCGCCGAGGTGGTGCACGACCTCGCGACGGCGCTCGACACGGACGGGCCGGTCTGGGTGATGGGTGGGGGAGCGGTGTACGCCGACGCGCTGCCCTTCGCCGACCGGGTCTCCGAGACGATCGTCGACGTCGAGGTCCCGGGGGACACGGTCGCGCCGGAGCTCGGCGCGGGGTGGAGCCTCGTCGACGAGGGTCCGTGGCAGGAGTCCCGCGTCGACGGCACGCGCTTCCGCTTCCTGGAGTGGCGCCGCGCCGAGCGCGCGCGCCCGTAGCGCGCCGCGCGCCGCGCGCCGCGCGCCCGCCGCCGCCGCCGCCCACGGGTGCCGGTGCGTTCCGTTTCCGCACAACCAAAGTCCGCGCACACCGCGGAAACGCGTGGTGCGCACTGACCTTGGTTGTGCGAACGCGAACAACGCCGTGTGCGCGCGAGCGGCCCACCGTCCGGGCGGACTGCGGCGCCGTCGCCCGACCCCGGTACGCTGGTCTCCGTGTCCACGCGTGAGAATCCCTTCGGTCAGGTCCTCGTCGCCCTCGTGACCCCGTTCACCGCCGACGGCGAGGTCGACTGGCCGGGCGTCGAGCAGCACATCGACGACTGCATCACCGCCGGCGCAGACGGCATCGTCGTCACGGGCACCACGGGTGAGACGTCCACGCTCACCGACCCGGAGAAGCTCCGCCTGGTCGAGGTCGGCAAGTCCGTCGCCGCCGGTCGCGCGAAGATCATCACGGGCGGCGGCTCGAACGAGACCGCGCACGCGATCCACCTCTACAAGCAGAGCGAGAAGGCCGGCGCGGACGGCGTGATGATCGTCACGCCGTACTACAACAAGCCGACGCAGGCGGGCGTGCTCACCCACTTCCGGATGATCGCGGACGCCACCGACCTGCCGGTCATCCTCTACGACATCCCCGGCCGCACCGGGATCCCGATCACGTACGAGACCATCGTGCGGGCCTCGCACCACCCGAACATCCTCGCCGTGAAAGACGCCAAGGGCGACTTCGCCGAGGTCTCCCGGGTGCTCAACAACACCGACCTCATGTACTTCTCGGGCGACGACACGAACGTGCTCCCGCACCTGTCGATCGGGGCCACGGGGCTCATCGGCGTGACGGCGAACATCACGTCGACGCCGTACCGCACGATCGTCGACGCCGTGAACCGCGGCGACCTCGCGACCGCGACCGCCGAGCACAAGCGCGTCGAGCCGCTGGTCCGTGCGATCATGACCCACGTCCCCGGGACCGTCGCGGCGAAGTACGTGCTGCACGGACTCGGCCGCATCGGCAGCCCGCGCGTCCGGCTGCCGCTCGTCGGCCCCGAGGACACCGAGGCGTACGCCATCGAGACCTCCCTCGAGGCGGTCCGGGACATCCCGGGCGCCGACTTCTCGAACTTCCGCCCCGACCGCAACGCAGCGGCCGGCGGCGCACTGCCGAAGGTGCCAGGCACCACACGTTAGGAAAGACCGCGGCGCAGCGGTAGCGCGTCGCACGACAGTCAGGACCGAATGCCCACCCAGATCTCCACACCACAGCCGCTCGAAGCCGGCACCCTCCGCGTCGTCCCCGTCGGTGGGCTCGGCGAGATCGGTCGCAACATGACCGTCTACGAGTACGAGGGCAAGCTCCTCGTCGTGGACGCCGGCGTGCTGTTCCCCGAGGAGCACCAGCCCGGCGTCGACCTGATCCTGCCGGACTTCGCGCCCATCCGGGACCGCCTCGACGACGTCCTCGGCGTCGTGCTCACGCACGGCCACGAGGACCACATCGGCGCCGTCCCGTACCTGCTCAAGCTCAAGGGCGACATCCCGCTGATCGGCTCCACGCTGACCCTCGCGCTCGTCGAGGCGAAGCTCAAGGAACACCGGATCAAGCCGTACACGCTCGTCGTCCAGGAAGACCAGACCGAGCAGCTCGGCCCGTTCCACCTCGAGTTCGTCGCCGTGAACCACTCCATCCCGGACGCCCTCGCCGTCGCGATCACGACCCCCGCCGGTCGGGTCCTGCACACGGGTGACTTCAAGATGGACCAGCTCCCGCTCGACGACCGCATCACCGACCTCCGCGCCTTCGCGCGGCTCGGCGAGCAGGGCGTCGACCTGTTCCTGCCGGACTCCACCAACGCCGACGTGCCGGGCTTCACCGCCCCGGAGCGCGACATCGGGCCGGTCCTCGAGAACATCATCGCGCGCGCCCGCAAGAAGGTCGTCGTGGCGAGCTTCTCGTCGCACGTCCACCGTGTGCAGCAGGTCCTCGACGCCGCGGCCGCCGCGAACCGCAAGGTCGCGTTCATGGGCCGGTCGATGATCCGCAACATGACGATCGCCGCCGAGCTCGGCTACCTCCGCGTGCCGGACGACGTGCTCATCGACACGAAGAAGGCGAAGAACGTCCCGGACGACCAGATCGTCTACATGTCGACCGGCTCGCAGGGCGAGCCGATGGCCGTCCTGGCACGCATGGCGAACCTCGAGCACCAGATCGAGATCGGCGAGGGCGACACCGTCATCCTCGCGTCCTCGCTCATCCCGGGCAACGAGAACGCCGTCTACCGCGTGATCGACGGGCTGACCAAGCTCGGCGCGAAGGTCGTGCACAAGGGCAACGCGAAGGTGCACGTCTCCGGGCACGCGAGCGCCGGCGAGCTGCTGTACTGCTACAACATCCTCCGGCCGAAGAACGTCCTGCCCGTGCACGGCGAGCACCGCCACCTCTACGCGAGCGCCGACCTCGCGATCCAGACCGGTGTCCCGCCGCGGAACGTCATCCTCGGGCAGGACGGCATCGTCGTCGACCTCAAGGACGGCGAGGTGCGCGTCGCGGGCCAGCTCGACATCGGGTACGTCTACGTCGACGGGTCGACCGTCGGCGAGATCACCGACGCCGACCTGAAGGACCGCCGTGTCCTCGCGGAGGAGGGCTTCATCTCCATCTTCTGCGCCGTGGACTTCACCACGGGCCAGTGCGTCGTCGGCCCGGAGATCCAGTCGCGCGGGTTCGCGGAGGACGAGTCGGTGTTCGACGACGTCCGTCCGCAGATCGCCAAGGCGCTGGCCGAGGCCGCCGCGAACGGCACGCGTGACCAGCACGCCTTCACCCAGGTGGTCCGGCGCACGGTCGGGCGCTGGGTGAACTCGAAGCACCGTCGTCGCCCGATGATCGTCCCGGTGGTCATCGAGGCGTAGTCGCGTCCGCCGGTCGCGCTCGCGCGCGGTCCGGCCTGGAGGCCCGTCACACGTCCGTCACGGACGCTGCGGCGGGCCTCCCTCGCTTTGTCCTGGGCGGGGATTAGGGTTCTGCCCATGGCCGGAGGCACCAAGTCGACCACGCGCTCACGCGCGTCCTCGTCGTCGCGCACGAGCACGACGCGCGGGACGTCGCGCACCCAGGCCACGACGAAGAAGCTGCCACCGGCCAGCCAGCCCCCGGTCTTCCGTGAGCAGAACCCGCTCGTGACGGCGTGGCTCGCGATGGCCCACGGCGTCGGCGCCCTCTTCCGCGTGCTCGGCAAGGAGTCCCTCGAGAAGGACCAGCGGCGCGACGGCTTCCCGTTCCTGCTCGTCCTGCTCGCCATCGCCGGTGCCGTGGTCGAGTGGCTCAACCCGACGAGCGCGGTGTCGGTGAACCTCGACGCGTACACGTTCGGTGGACTCTTCGGCCGTCTCGCCTTCGCGCTGCCGGTGATCATGGTCGTGTTCGCCGGATGGCTGTTCCGGCACCCGGCGTCGGTGCACGACAACACCCGCATCGGGATCGGCCTCGGGATCCTGCTCGTCTCGATCTCGTCGCTGTGCCACGTCTTCGGCGGCACCCCGAGCGCGTCGACGGCATGCCGGCCCTCGCCGCCGCCGGAGGTGTGCTCGGCTGGGTCGTCATCGGGTGGCTCGTCACGATCGCGACCGCGTGGGTCGCCGTCCCGGTCGCAGTCGTGCTGCTGGTGCTCTCGCTCTTCATCATCACGAAGACGCCGCCGAACAAGACCGGCCGCCGCCTGCACGAGCTCTACGCCTACCTCTTCGGCGCCCCCGCGCCCGCCCCTGCGGACGACGCGGTCGACACCGCGCCGGAGTCGACGCCGCGGAAGCCCCGCGGCAAGGGCAAGAAGGACTCGCAGGAGTTCCAGCTCTTCGACGACCTCGGCTTCGGCGAGGACGGAGCACCCGGCGACGAGTCGGTCGAGACCGTGCCGTGGTGGCGCCGCAACAAGTCCGGCCGCGAGGAAGAACCGGCCTTCGACAGCCCCGTGCTGCCCGCCGCAGCGACGCAGGCCGCCCCGCCCGTGCCGCCGTCGGCCTCCCCGAACGCCGGAGCCGCCGCCGGACTCGTCGACCACACGCCGGCCGAGCCCGGATCGGTGAACCTCAACGACTCGATCGAGCAGGAGCTCGAGCACGCCGAGCAGGCCCTGCGCGACTTCGGCGCCGAGGTGCCCGCCGCACCCGCGCGCGTGGCCGAGCCGACGGTGGGCGAGGCGACCCGCCCGGATGCCGGCGTGTCCCCGGTGGTCTCCCCGAGCCTCCCGGCCGAGGACCCCGTCGACGACCCGGCCGACGCGGCCGACGGCCTGTCCGCCGCGGCGGACGACGAGGACCCGGACAAGCCGTACCGTCTGCCGGCGGCGACCACGCTGAGCGCGGGGACCCCGTCGGTGGCTCGCAGCCAGGCGAACGACGACATCGTCGCGGCGATCACCGGCGTGCTCACCGAGTCAAGGTCACGCGAA
>NZ_BACW01000354.1:0-3542 GCF_000333315.1 Curtobacterium sp. B8 | reverse complement strand
CGACATCAGCATCGAGGACGACGGCACCGTGTACATCGGCGCCGTGGACGGCCCGTCGGCCGAGGCCGCTCGTGCCCAGGTCAACGCGATCGCGAACCCGACGAACCCGGAGATCGGGGACCAGTTCCTCGGCACGGTCGTCAAGATCGCGACGTTCGGTGCTTTCGTGTCGCTGCTCCCGGGCCGCGACGGTCTGCTCCACGTCTCCGAGGTCCGCAAGCTCGCCGGTGGCAAGCGTGTGGAGAACGTCGAGGACGTCCTGGGCGTCGGCCAGAAGATCCTGGTCGAGGTCACGAAGGTGGACGACCGCGGCAAGCTGTCGCTCGCTCCGGTGATCGCCGACGAGGTGGACACCGAGGGCCGCGAGGGTCACGAGAAGCACACCGAGGACCCGGCCGAGGGCTGATCCTCACCGCGTCCTGACGCACGGACGGCCGCCGCTCCCCGAGGAGCGGCGGCCGTTCGCCGTCGGTGGCGGTGGCGGTGGTGCGGGTCTCGCCCGGCGGCGTCCTCGCCCGGCGGCGTCCTACCGAGGCTCGGGCTGAGCGACCGTTCTCGCGCGGTCGGCCCCGAGCGGTGTCGCTGTGCCCGAGACTCGGGGCGCTCGAGCGCGTCAGGACGCGGGCGTCTCCTGCGTGCCGACGAGCTGGGCGCGGCCGAGCAGGTGCTCCCGCAGGAGGAACCCGACGATCGCCGGGGTCGCGTCCGCGGGCGCCTCGAGCACGGGGACGTCGAGCGCGCTCAGCGTGAAGAAGTACCGGTGCGGGCCGTGTCCGGCGGGCGGGGCGGCACCGAGGAACGTGTCGGTGCCGAACTCGTTGCGGCGGCGCAGCGCCTCGGCGGGGAGGAGCGCGTCATCCGTGCCGGCGCCCTGCGCGAGCGAGGTCGTGCTCGCCGGGATGTCCGTCAGTGACCAGTGCCAGAAGCCCGAGCCCGTGGGGGCGTCGGGGTCGTACACGGTGAGGACGTAGCTCTGGGTGCCGTCTGGCGCGCCGGACCACTCGAGCGCGGGGGAGCGGTCCTCGCCGCCGGCGTCCGTGCCGCGGGCCCAGTCGGGCAGCGCTCCACCGTCGGTGAAGTCCGGGCTCGTGAGCTCGAAGGAGGGGACGTCGGGGAGGTTCCAGTTCGGGTCGTTCGTCATGCAACCAGCCAACACCCACGCGCTCAGCGTGCGCCGATGCGGGGTCTGGCGGCGTGACGGAGCCGGATCGAGCCTCCAGGCCGGGTGTGCGGCAGCGACGGCGATCGCGCGACGGCGACGGCGACGGACGAGCCGTTCGCGCATCGGGGTGAGCCGTGGAAGCGACACCGCCGCGCCGGGAGCGTCAGGCCGCGAGCACCCGCTCGACCACGCGACCGAGCGCGGCGGTCGCCGCGATCGCATCGCCGGCGTACGCACCCGTCATCGCGCCGTCGCGCGCGAGCATCAGCTCGTCCGCACCGTCGCCGGCCAGGGGGTGCCCGGCCTCCTGCAGGAGCGTGGCGAGCCGGTCCGTGTACCAGTCTCGGTGGGTCGCGACGACTTCGCGCACGGGGTCGCGGGGGTCGTGGTACTCCGCCGCGGCGTTGAGGAACGCGCACCCGCGGAAGCCCGGCCGGTCGACCTGGTCGGAGACGGCGGCGACCCACGCACGGATGGCTTCGGTGGGGGAGCCCGCCGCGGCCACGAGCTCCTCGAAGCGCTGCTGCGTCGCTTCGTGCTGGGAGCGGATGTAGGCGAGGATCAGGTTGTCCTTCGACCCGTAGTGCTTGTAGAACGTCGCCTTGGTGACGCTGGCCTCGGAGATGAGTCGGTCGACGCCGACGCCGCGGATGCCCTCCTCGTAGAAGAGCCGCGTCGCGGTCTCGAGGATGCGGACCTTCGCGCCGCCGGGACGGGGAGCCGGGGGGACGCTCGACCCGCCCGGCGACGCGAGGTCGTCACTCGGACCCAGGAGACGCTGGACGGCCGGTTGGGGGGAATCGACCGTCACAGCGCTGCTCCTTGGGCTCATCGGCTCCGTGACCGATCGGGGGGAGACGGTCACGCAGGACTGATGTCCCGAGCCACCGGATCGGAATCTAGGGGGGCTTTCGATCCGGTGTGATGACAGTACCACAAGGAGGACAGACAGACGAGTCGGTCTGTCCTCAAAATCTGTACCCCAATTCGAGGCACGTCGTGAACCGCGGTGAAACTGGGCTGCACCCCGGTGACGGTCAGTAGGCTCGTCTCCGATGAGTCACCCTGTGCCGTTGCCACTGGAGGCCCCGGACACGTCGTTCCTGACGTCCGGCGGCGCCTTCGTCCGCCGATCCGTGCTGCCCTCGGGTGTCCGTGTCCTCACCGAGGCGGTGCCGGGAGCCGCGTCGACGAGCATCGGGTTCTGGGTCGGTGTCGGTTCGCGTGACGAGCAGGAGGGGCAGTACGGCTCGACGCACTTCCTCGAGCACCTCCTCTTCAAGGGCACGGCGGAGCGCAGCGCCCTCGACATCGCCATCGCGTTCGACTCCGTGGGTGGCGAGCACAACGCCGCGACCGCCAAGGAGTACACCTGCTACTACGCCCGGGTGCGGGACGCCGACGTGCCCATGGCCGTGCAGGTCATCGGCGACATGGTGACCGGCTCGGTCCTCGAGCCCGAGGCGTTCGACGTCGAGCGCGGCGTCATCCTCGAGGAACTCGCGATGGCCGCGGACGACCCGGCCGACGTCGCGGGCGAGGCCTTCTTCGCCGCCGCGTTCGACGGGCACCCGCTCGGCCGCCCGATCGGCGGCACCCCGGACAGCATCCGCGCCGTGCAGCGTGATGAAGTGCTGGCCCACTACCGCGAGCACTACGCCCCCAACGGCATCGTCGTGACCGCCGCCGGTGCCGTCGACCACGACCGCTTCCGTGCGCTGGTGGAGCGTGTGTTCCAGCACGCCGAGAAGGCCGCACCGCTGGCCCGCCGGTCCCCGCAGCCCGTGGCCGACCCCGCGCAGCCGAAGCTCTCCGTCGTGCACCGCCCGACCGAGCAGGTCAGCATGCTCCGCGGTTCGCAGGGCCTCGACCTCCGCGACGAGCGCCGCCCGACGCTGAGCGTGCTCAACGCGGTGCTCGGCGGCGGCATGAGCTCCCGCCTCTTCCAGGAGGTCCGGGAGCGGCGCGGCCTGGCCTACGCGGTCTCCTCGTTCGCCCCGGCCTACCTCGACAACGGCGCCTTCGGGGTCTACGCGGGGTGCGCGCCGGACAACGTCCCCGGTGTCGTCGAGATCGTCGACCAGGAGTTCCGCCGCATGGTCGCGGACGGCATCACCGACGACGAACTGCGCCGCGCCAAGGGACAGATCGAGGGGGCGCTGACGCTCTCGCTCGAGGACTCCGATGCCCGGATGACCCGCCTGGGCCGCTCCGAGCTCGGCACCGGGGAGTACACCGACCTCGCCACCGCACTCGAACGCGTCGACCGGGTCACGCGGGCCGACGTGCAGGAGCTCGCGGGGGACCTCCTGACCCGCCCGATGATCACGTCGGTCGTCGGCGCCGTGCAGCAGAACGAACTCGAGACCGCGATCGGCAC
>NZ_BACW01000355.1:0-2089 GCF_000333315.1 Curtobacterium sp. B8 | reverse complement strand
TACAGGTTCGCGGCGAGCTGCCCGGCACGCTGCTGCGCCCGGTCCGCGGTCGCGGACGCGCTGTCGGCCTGGGCCTGGAGGCTCGTGGCGGTCTGGGTGGCCGCGGCCAGGTCCGCGTCCGCCTGGTCCGCCGCCTCGGACGCGGAGATCGCGGCCGCGGACTTCGCCGCGGCGACGGCCTGCACCTGCTGGAGCGCCGTCTGGACACGGTTGACCTCGGCGGCCTTGGCCTGCTCGTTGCCCTTCGCGCGTTGGACGTCCTGCCACGTCGGGTAGGTCGTCGCGCTGGCCGGGGCCGCGGTCACGAGGGGGACGACGAGCACGCCGGCGACCACGGCGGCCACGACGAGCCCTCGCCCGGAGAGAGGGAGGCGCATGCTGCGTACGGTACCGGGGACACGCGTGTTCGCTGTGCGCCTCGCCCGCCGAGTGCCTGAGGACTGGTAAAGTCCTGTCCGTCCGGGGACCGTTCCCCGGGCGTCACACAAACACTGCGCAGACCGGGCACGGAGCTGGTCATCGGTGGTGGCTCGCGGGCCGAGAAGGTGTCCCGAGTGCTTCTACTGCTGGCCAGACATGCGTCCCGACTCCTTCGGCGCGCACGCACCGCCGTGTGCCGTCGCCGGGTCTGCCGAGAACACGTCAAGGAGGCACCCTTTTGGAGGGTCCCGAGATCAAGTTCGCCGAAGCCGTCATCGACAACGGCAAGTTCGGCAAGCGCGTCGTCCGGTTCGAGACCGGCCGACTCGCACAGCAGGCGCAGGGCGCGGTCGCCGCGTACCTCGACGAGGAGACCATGCTCCTCTCGGCCACCAGCGCCGGCAAGCACCCGCGGGAGGGCTTCGACTTCTTCCCGCTGACCGTCGACGTCGAGGAGCGCTCGTACGCCGCCGGCAAGATCCCCGGTTCGTTCTTCCGTCGTGAGGGCCGTCCCAGCACCGAGGCGATCCTCGTCTGCCGCCTCATCGACCGGCCGCTGCGCCCGTCGTTCGTCGACGGCCTCCGCAACGAGGTCCAGATCGTCATCACCGTCCTGAGCATCGCCCCGGACGAGTTCTACGACGCGCTCGCGATCAACGCGGCGTCCGCGTCGACGCAGATCTCCGGTCTGCCGTTCTCCGGCCCGATCGCCGGTGTGCGCCTCGCGCTCATCGGTGACCAGTGGGTCGCGTTCCCGAAGGCGTCGCAGCTCGCCGAGGCCGTCTTCGACCTCACCGTCGCGGGCCGTGTCGTCACGGACGAGGCCGGCAACGAGGACGTCGCGATCATGATGGTCGAGGCCGAGGCCACCGAGCACAGCTGGGACCTCATCCAGGGCGGCGCCACCAAGCCCGACGAGGCCGTCGTCGCGCAGGGCCTCGAGGCGGCGAAGCCGTTCCTCAAGGTCCTCGTCGAGGCACAGGCGAAGATGGCCGCGCAGTCGGCCAAGGAGATCCAGGACTACCCGGTCTTCCCGCCCTACGCTCCCGAGGTCTACGACGCTGTCGAGGCCATCGCCCTCGACGAGCTCAAGGACGTCTACCAGATCGCCGGCAAGCTCGAGCGTCAGGACAAGGACGACGCCCTCAAGGCCCGCGTCAAGGAGGCCGTCGCGGCCAAGGTCGAGTCCGGCGAGCTCCCGGAGAGCGCCAACGGCCAGGTCAGCGCCGCCTACAAGTCGGTCACGAAGAAGGTCGTCCGCGGCCGCATCCTGACCGAGCAGGTCCGCATGGACGGTCGCGGCCTCGCCGACATCCGTCCGCTCGACGCCGAGGTCGCCGTCATCCCGCGCGTCCACGGCTCGGCGATCTTCCAGCGCGGCGAGACGCAGATCCTCGGCGTCACCACGCTGAACATGCTCAAGATGGAGCAGCAGATCGACTCGCTGTCGCCCGTCACGAAGAAGCGCTACCTGCACCACTACAACTTCCCGCCCTACTCGACCGGTGAGACCGGGCGCGTGGGTTCGCCGAAGCGTCGCGAGATCGGGCACGGCTTCCCTCGCGAGCGCGCCCTCGTGCCGGTGCTGCCGTCGCGCGAGGAGTTCCCCTACGCGATCCGTCAGGTGTCCGAGGCCCTCGGCTCCACGGTTCGACGTCGATGGGCTCCG
>NZ_BACW01000356.1:0-7224 GCF_000333315.1 Curtobacterium sp. B8 | reverse complement strand
GGCCCGTGGCGGCGCCGCCACGGGCCTCCCGACCGCGTCCTTGCGGGGCTATCGCTCGGCCCGCGGTCTCGCGCGGTCAGGGGTGGCGGGTGCCCTCGCCCGCGAGCACCGCGCGGTACCCCTCGCGGAAGGTCGGGTACCGCGGTGCCCATCCGGTGGAGCGGAGGAGGGCGTTGGAGAGCCGCTTGTCGCCACCTGCCTGTCGTCCGTCGCCGTCACCCCGCACCGGCTCGTCCACGCCGAGCTCGTGCGCGAGGAAGCGGAGCACGTCGTCGAGGGGCACGGGCTCGTCGTCGGTCCCGAGGTACGTCGGCGCGGGGTCCACCAGCGTCGCGAGGTGGACCAGTGCGGCAGCGGCGTCGTCGCGGTGGATGCGGTTCGTGTGCGGTGACCGGCCGGGAGCGAGCCGGGCGCTGCCCGACCGCACCTGGTCGACGAGCCGCTCGCGTCCGGGGCCGTACACGCCGCTCAGCCGGAGCAGCACCGCACCCGGCGCACGGCGGCGCAGCAGTTCCTCGGCCTCGACGAGCACGGCCGCGGTCGGTGTGCTCCCGCGCACCGGGGTGGCTTCCGTGACCTCGGACCCGTCGTCGACGTCGTACACCGCGGTCGAGGAGACCACGACCACCCGCGGTGTGGCGGCGGAGGCGTCGATGCCGTCGAGGACGTTCCGCAGCCCGTCGACGTAGGTCGCGCGGTACTCGTCGACGTCGCGGCTGCCGGCTGCCGTCGCGACGACGACGACCGCGGTGTCGTCCGGGATCGTCGGGACGTCGTGGCGGAGGTCGGTGCTCCGTCCGGTGAGCGGTGCCGGCAGGAGTCCGGCGCGGCGACGCAGACCGATGACGGGGTGGCCGAGGGCGGCGAAGCGGAGACCGGCCTCGGTCCCCAGGTCGCCGCAGCCGGCGACGACGACGGTTCCGTGGTGCTGCACGCTCCCACTGTGCCAGCGCGCGCCGGCGGCCGCGCGCCGGCGGCTGCGCACGCCGAGACTCGGGCAGCCAGGCAGCCAGGCAGCCAGGCAGCCAGCAAGCCAGCAAGCCAGCAAGCCAGCCAGGCAGCCAGGCAGCCAGCGAACCAGCCAGCCAGCGAGCCGCCCGGCCCGCTCGACCGCTCAGACGGGCTGCAGCGGCTCCGGCGCCCCGGCGGGCAGCTCGACCCGCACGGCGTCACCCGGCCGCACGGCCCCGCCGGTGAGCACGACCGACATCACGCCGCCCTTCCGCTCCACGGACCCGTCCTCGTCACGGCCGAGCACCGCCTTGAGGAGCCCCGGCTCGAACCCGTTGATCTGCTGGCAGGGGTTGCGGAGGCCCGTCACCCGCACGCTCGCCGACTCCCCGAGGTGCAGGACGGTGCCGGTGGGCAGCCCGAGCAGGTCGATGCCCCGCGTCGTGACGTTCTCGCCCATGTCGCCGGGACTGACCGCGAACCCGGCCGCGGCGACCTCGTCGAACAGCTCGGCGTGCAGCAGGTGCACCTGCCGCAGGTTCGGCTGCGAGGGGTCCCGCGCGACCCGGGACCGGTGTTGCACCGTCGTGCCGGCGTGGGCGTCGCCCTCGATGCCCCACCCCGCGACGAGCACGACCTCGTCCGCGAGCGGCTTGCTGAAGTGGTGGCCCTCGTCACGGGCCACGGCGACGACGACCGACGGCTGCGCTTCCACACCCCGAGCCTGGCAGAGATCGACACGCCGGGCGAGCCCCGCGGTGAACGATCCGGCCCGCTGTCTCGTCGTCAGGGCATGGGACTCCGCACACGCACCAAGGTCATCATCGGCATCGCCTCCGGCGTCGTGGTCGTCGGCGCCGCGGCCGCGATCGCCGGCCCGGTCATCTACGCGAACACCGTCAACGGCCAGGCCGCGGCAGCGCCGTCGGTCAGCGCCGGGACGTCGGGCGGCGCCGGGAAGCTCAGCGCGTCCGAGGCCGACGGCACCTGGACCTCGACGGGGGACTCGTTCGCCGGGTACCGCGTGCACGAGGTCCTGCAGGGGCAGGATGTGAACGTGGTCGGACGCACGAAGGACGTCGAGGGCACGGCCGAGGTCAGCGACGGCTCCCTCACGAAGGCGACCGTCACCGTGCAGGTCGCGAAGATCAGCACGCCCGAGGCCGCCCGTGACGAGTACTTCCGCAACACCGCGCTGCAGACCGACCAGCACCCGACGGCCACGTTCACGCTGACGGAGCCCGTCGACGTGTCCGTCGCCCTCGACGGCGCCACCCAGGACGTCACGCTGACCGGCACGATGGACCTGCACGGCGTCGAGAAGCCCGTCACCGCCGACGCCCAGGTCGCCGTCGCGAAGGACGGCACCGTGCAGGTCGCCGGCAGCATCCCGATCACGTTCGAGGACTACGGCGTGCAGGCGCCGTCGCTCGGCTTCGTCACGGTGGACCCGAAGGGCTCCGTCGAGTTCTCGCTCGACCTGGACAAGTGATGGTCACCGGCAGGGGAGCCGACGAACTGCTCGCCACGCTCTACCGCGAGCACGGCGAGGCGCTCACCCGCTACGTCCGGCACCTCACGCGGGACGGCCACACCGTCGAGGACGTCGTGCAGGAGACGATGGTCCGCGCCTGGCAGCGGCCCGCCGTCCTGGAGCGGACACCCGACAGTGCCCGCGCGTGGTTGTTCACGGTCGCGCGGAACCTCGTCGTGGACGAGGCCCGGTCGGCCCGGAACCGCCGCGAGCACGGGACCGAGCACCCGGTCGACCGCGCGGAGGCCGACCGCACCGACGCCGTCCTCGACCGCATCGTCGTCGCCGACGCGCTCGCGTCGCTCAGCCCGGAGCACCGCCGCGTCGTGGTCGACGCGTACTGGCTCGGCCACACCGTGCCCGAGATCGCCCGGCGGCACGACGTCCCGGAGGGCACCGCGAAGTCGCGGCTGCACTACGGTCTGCGGGCCCTCCGGCTCGCACTGCAGGAACGAGGAGTGACCCGATGAGCGAGGACCGCTACGCGGAGTGGGACGCCGCCTACGTGCTCGGCTCGCTGCCGGCCGACGAACGGCTCGAGTACGAGCGGCACCTCGAGACCTGCGACCGGTGCACCGCGGCGGTGGCCGAACTGGTCGGCCTGCCGGGCCTGCTCGCGAAGCTGCCCGCCGACCAGGCGATCGAGATCGCGGAACCGGACGGGAGGCCCGACACGCGTCCCGAGAGCTCCCTCGCCTCCGTCGCGCACCGCGTCCGCACCCGTCGTCGTCGCCGTCGGGTCTGGGTCACCGCCACCGCGGCGGCGGCCGTGCTCGCGGCCGTCCTCGGCGGTCTCGCGGTGGGCACGGCCCGGGTCGACCCCGCCACCGTGCCGGCTGCCTCCGCACCGACCGCCGACCGGTACGCGCTGGTCGGCGACCGTGGCCTCGACGTCGACCTCGCCGTCAGCGGCGAGCCGTGGGGCACGCGGTTCGACTGGGGCTGCTCGTACGGCGGGAGGTCCTGGTCGCCGGACGGCTCCGTGATGTACGACCTCGTCGTCGTGCGCGACGACGGCACGGCGGAGACGATCGCGTCCTGGTCGGCCGCCGGGGAGGACGCCCGCGGACTGTCGGCCTCGACGAACGTCCCGCGGGAGGACATCGCGAGCGTGCAGGTCCGGCTCCGCGGCGACGACCGCGTCCTCGCGGACGTCGACCTCTAGCGGTCCTCGGCGGCTAGCGGTCCTCGCCGTCCGGGTCCACCGGACCGATCGCGGTGTGGACGCGCGCACTGACCGACCGCAGCGTGTCCGCGTCCGTGCCCACGGGCCTCCAGAACAGGTCCTCGAGCGCACCCGTGTGCGCTCGGATGGCGGACAGCACCGCCCGGCGGCCGTCCGGGGTCATCGACACCCAGCTCCCGCGGCCGTCCGTGGGGCAGTCCGCCCGCTCCACCAGACCGCGCGCCACCATGCGCGTGACCTGGTGGCTGACGCGGGACTTCTCCCACCCGATGCCCGCCGCGATGTCCCGGACACGGAGTCGGTGGTCGGGGTCGCGGTGCAGTCCGATGAGGATCTCGAACTCCGGGATCGAGATCCCCGCCCCGGCCTGCACGGCGTGGTCGAGGGCGCGGTCCAACCGCCGCCAGGCGTCGTGGTAGGTGTCCCACGTGACCCAGTCGTGCCCCTCGTCGTCCTGCGTCGCCATGCTCGACAGCGTATCCACGCCACACCCGGCCCGACGCCGGTTCCATCCCCGGGACGACGCTCCGCGAACGCACGGCGCGCTCCGAGGGAGCGTCGGTGCGGCAGCATACGATCGGAGGCATGCCCACCCCCCGCATCGCCGACTGCACCGACGACGCCGTTGCGCTCGTGCGCCGTTGGCTGGCGGCCTCGGCGGGGTCGAAGCCGGACGCCGGTGCCGTGCGGCTGGCGGGCGTCCTCCGCGACGAGCAGGGGCTCGACTTCACGCGCGGGTTCGTCGACCGGGTGATCCGACCGGAAGACCCGCGGGTGGCCGCGCGCAACCTCGAGAAGCTCAGCCAGGACGTCCCCGAGTTCCTCGCCTGGTACCTCCGCGGAGCCGTGACGCTGGGCGGCGGGTTCGCCACGATGGCGCCGTGGGCGGTCATCCCCACCGCACGCCGGATCCTCCGCCGGATGACCGGGCACCTCGTCATCGACGCGACCCCGGCCAAGCTCGGTCCGGCGCTCGCCCGGATCGGGGGCGAGGGCACACGCCTCAACGTCAACCTCCTCGGGGAAGCCGTGCTCGGCAGTGCCGAGAGCGACCGCCGGCTGCAGGGCACGACGGACCTCCTCGCCCGAGACGACGTCGACCACGTCTCGATCAAGGTGAGCTCGGTGGTGCCGCAGACGTCGCCGTGGGCGTTCGACCAGACCGTCGAGCGCGTGGTCGAGCGGCTCGTCCCGCTCTACCGGCTCGCGGCGGCCCCGCTCGCCGATGGTCGACCGGCGAAGTTCATCAACCTCGACATGGAGGAGTACCGCGACCTCGACGTCACCCTCGCGGTGTTCACGACGCTCCTCGACCGGGACGAGTTCCTCGGGCTCGAGGCCGGCATCGTGCTGCAGGCGTACCTCCCCGATGCTGCCGGCGCCCTCGACCGGCTCACGGCGTGGGCGCAGGCGCGACGTGCTCGCGGTGGTGCTCCCGTGAAGGTGCGGCTCGTCAAGGGCGCGAACCTGGCGATGGAGCACGTCGACGCGATCCTGCACGAGTGGCCGCTGGCGACGTGGGGGACCAAGCGCGAGACCGACTCCGCCTACCTCCGGATGCTCGAGACCGCCCTGGTCCCCGAGCGCACCGACGCCGTCCGGATCGGCGTCGCGGGCCACAACCTGTTCGACCTCGCCACCGCGTGGGTGCTCGCCCAGCGCCGCGGGGTCACCGACGCGGTCGACGTCGAGATGCTGTTGGGCATGGCGTCCACGCACGCCGACGCCGTCCGCGCCGACGTCGGACGCCTGCTCCTGTACACCCCGGTCGTGGCGCCGGAGGAGTTCGACTCCGCCATCGCGTACCTCGCCCGCCGACTGCAGGAGAGCGCCAGCCCCGAGAACTTCATCTCGGGTGCCTTCGACATCGACCGGGACGCCAGCGTCTTCACCGCGAGCACGGACGCTACCTGGCGTCCGTCGCGGCCCTCGACGAGCCCGTGCCCGCCACCCACCGCACGCAGGACCGTCGCCGGCCCCTGGGCGAGGCCGAGCACCGCGACGGGTTCCGGAACGCGCCCGACACCGACCCCGCCGTCGCGGCCAACCGGGCGTGGGCGCTCGACGTCCTCCGCCGGGTGCCGCGCTCGCAGCTGGGCGCGCAGACCATCCGCCGCGCCCGGGTCGTGGACCGCTCGATGCTCGAGCGCATCGTCGCCCGCACCGCCCAGGCCGGCGTGAACTGGGGACGGCAGGACCCGCACGACCGCGCCGAGCTCCTCGACCTCATCGGGCACGAGCTCGAGACGCGCCGCGCCGACCTGATCGAGGTGATGGCCGCCGAGACGGGCAAGACCCTGACCGAGGCCGACATCGAGGTCACCGAGGCCGTCGACGCAGCCCACTACTCCGCCGAGAGCGCCCGGCAGCTGGCGGCGATGGACGGCGACGGCGCCCGCTTCGTCCCGCCCCGGCTGACCGTGGTCGTGCCGCCGTGGAACTTCCCGGTCGCGATCCCGGCCGGAGGGGTGCTCGCGGCGCTCGCCGCCGGGAGCGGCGTGGTCCTCAAGCCCGCTCCCGAGGCCAAGCGCTCCGGAGCGCTCCTCGCCGACGTCCTCTGGGACGCCGGGGTGCCGCACTCCCTGCTCCAGCTCGTCGACCTCGACGAGGACGACCTCGGCCGTGAACTCGTGGCGCACCCCGCCGTCGACCGGGTGCTGCTCACCGGCTCGGCCGACACCGCACGGTCGTTCCGCTGGTGGCGCGCCGGACTCCCGCTGACCGCCGAGACGAGCGGGAAGAACGCGATCGTCGTGACGCCGAGCGCCGACCTCGACCTCGCCGTGCAGGACATCGTGCAGTCCGCGTTCGGGCACGCCGGGCAGAAGTGCTCGGCCGCCTCCCTGGTCGTCCTGGTCGGGTCCGTCGGCGAGAGCGAGCGGTTCCGTCGGCAGCTGGTCGACGCGACGCGGACGCTGCGGGTGGCCTGGCCGGACGACCCAGCGGCCCAGATGGGTCCACTCATCGCCGAGCCCTCCGGCAAGCTGCTCGCCGGGCTGACCGAGCTCGGGCCGGGGGAGTCCTGGCTCGTGCAGCCGGCTCCGCTCGACGACTCCGGCCGGCTCTGGTCGCCCGGCATCCGCGACGGCGTCCGGCCCGGCAGCGACTTCCACCAGACCGAGTACTTCGGGCCGGTGCTCGGCATCATGCGCGCCGAGACCCTCGACGAGGCGATCGCGATCCAGAACGGCACGGAGTTCGGGCTCACGGCCGGCATCCACTCGCTCGACGTGGACGAGGTCGCGGACTGGCTCGCGTCCGTCCAGGCGGGCAACCTGTACGTCAACCGCGGCACGACGGGTGCGGTCATCGGCCGGCAGCCCTTCGGCGGCTGGAAGCGATCGTCGGTCGGTACCGGCACGAAGGCGGGTGGTCCGATGTACGTGGCCACCCTCGGGCGGTGGGAGCGCACGGAGCGGCAGGTCCACAAGAGCATCCAGCTGCACGGGCTCCCGCCGCGCGTCACCGCCCTGATCGAAGCGGCCCGGAGTGGTCTCTCGTTCGAGGAGTTCGACCAGGTGCGTGCCGGAGCCCTCAGCGACGTCCGAGCCCG
>NZ_BACW01000357.1:0-16191 GCF_000333315.1 Curtobacterium sp. B8 | reverse complement strand
GTCCCGGCACCCACCGTCTTCGCCGAGATGAGCGCCCTCGCCGCCGCGACCGGGGGCGATCAACTTCGGCCAGGGGTTCCCCGACGAGGACGGCCCGCGGGAGGTCCTCGAGGCCGCCGTGCAGGCCATCCGCGACGGCGCGAACCAGTACCCGCCGGGGCGTGGGATCCCGGACCTCCGTGCGGCGATCGCCGAGCACCAGGCGCGCTGGTACGGCCTCGACGTCGACTCCGACCGCGAGGTCCTGGTCACCGCCGGCGCCACCGAGGCGCTGGCGGCGACGCTCCTCGCCCTGGTGGGAACATCGACACCCGGCTCGGCCGCGTGGACGACGACCTCGACGCCGTGGTGCTCGCCGCCGCGGGGCTGACCCGGATCGACCGGCTCGACGCGGCGACCGAGCTGCTCGACCTCGGCTTCTGGCCGAGCGCGCCCGGCCAGGGTGCCCTCGCGGTCGAGATCCGCTCGGACGAGACGGACAGGAACCTGCTCGCCGCGCTCCGCAAGCTCGACCACGCGCCGACCCGCCTGACGGTCACGGCCGAGCGCGAGGTCCTGGCGAAGCTCGAGGCGGGCTGCTCCGCCCCGATCGGTGCGACCGCCGTCGTCGACGCCGAGATGCTCCTCGTCTCGGCGACGGTCTACCGCCCCGACGGCTCCGAGTACCGGACCGCCTCGCACGCGGCGGTCCTGGACGGCTCCGCACAGGACCGTCTCGACGAGGCGCTGGCGCTCGGTGGGCGGGTCGCGGCCGAACTCCTCGAGAACGGCGCGGCCGACCTCGCGGACCTCGCCACGACGGTCGCCGAGGCACCGGCCGACGGCGACCACTCGGCCGGGCCCGGCCTGGCGACCCCGGCTGCGGCGCAGCCTGCCGACGACGACTCGACGGCCGCGCCGCGGACGACGGGCACGGACTAGGCGGTCACCACGGACGACACCGCTCCCGCGCGGGACGAGGCCCGGCTCCCGGTCGTCCTCGTCCCGCGCGGCGGTGCGTGGGGCGCCGCGGTCGCGGACGCCGCCCGGGCACGCGGTCTCGACCCCGTCGTGGTGCCCCTCATCACCGATGCACCGCCGGAGGACCCCGCTGCACTCGACACGGCGCTCGGGCGCCTCGTTGGAGCGGCGGGGAGGCACGTCCCGGCACCCGGGGACGGGCCCGTTCCCGACGGGGCCGGGTCGACCGCCCCCTGGCTCGTCGTGACCAGTGCGACGGCCGTGCGGGCCGTCGCCGGACGCGCACCGCGCCTCCCGGCCGGTGTGCTGGTGGCGTGCGTCGGCCAGGCGACCGCACGCGCCGCGCGGCAGGCCGGGTGGCGGGTCGACCTCGTGCCGGAGGTCGAGTCGGCCGCCGGCCTCGTGTCGGCGTTCCCGGGCACGACCGGCCGTGTCCTCTTCCCGCGCTCGGAACTCGCCGCCCCCACCCTCGTCGAGGGGCTCCGCGCCCGCGGGATCGACGTCGAGGACGTGGTCGCGTACCGTACCGTGGGGACCGGCGACGAGCCGGTCCGCCTCGACCGGGTGCCCGACGCGGTGCTCGTCACGAGCGGCAGCGTCGCCTCCGAGGTCGCCCGCCGGCTGGCCCCGCTCGATCCCCGCACGCGCATCGCGTGCATCGGTCCCGGCACCGCCGCGGCCGCGCGCGAGGCCGGTCTGCCCGTGCACGTCGTCGGGCGCAGCCGCTCCGCCGAATCCCTCCTCGACGCCGTCGCCGAGGCCCTCCGCCCCGAAGCACCCGAAACACCACGATCAGGAAGGTCATCGTGACCGGACAGTTCCCCCAGGTCCGCCCCCGCCGTCTCCGCGCCACCCCGGCGATGCGTCGGCTCGTCGCCGAGACCCGACTGCACCCCGCCGAGCTCGTGCTGCCGATGTTCATCCGCGAGGGTGCGACCGAGGCCGTCCCGATCTCGAGCATGCCCGGGGTGGCGCAGCACTCGCTCGACTCCTTCCGCCGGGCGCTCGTCGAGGCGGCGGAGCAGGGCGTCGGCGGCGTGAACCTGTTCGGGGTCCCGACGTCGAAGGACGCCGAGGGCTCCGGCGCGACCGACCCGGACGGCATCCTCAACGTGGCGATCCGCGTCGCACGCGAAGAAGTGGGCGACGCCCTCGTCGTGCAGTCCGACCTGTGCCTCGACGAGTTCACCGACCACGGACACTGCGGGGTCCTCGCGGCCGACGGGTCGGTCGACAACGACGCGACGCTCCTGCGGTACCGCGACATGGCCGTGGTGCAGGCCGAGGCCGGTGCCGAACTGGTCTGCATGAGCGGGATGATGGACGGCCAGATCGCTGCCGCGCGCGACGCCCTCGACAGCACCGGTCACGCCGGCACCGCGTTGCTGGCGTACTCGGCGAAGTACGCCTCGGCGTTCTACGGCCCGTTCCGGGAAGCCGTCTCGTCGTCGCTCCAGGGCGACCGCCGGACGTACCAGATCGACGCGGCCGACGGGCGGCAGGGCCTCCGGGAGGTCCTGCTCGACATCGAGGAGGGTGCCGACATCGTCATGGTGAAGCCGGCGATGAGCTACCTCGACGTGCTCGCCCGCACCGCGGACGTCGCCGAGGTGCCCGTGTGGGCGTACCAGATCAGCGGCGAGTACGCGATGATCACCGCGGCCGCGCAGAACGGCTGGATCGACCGGGATGCCGCCGCGATGGAGGCCCTGGTCGGCATCAAGCGCGCCGGCGCTGATGCGATCCTCACCTACTTCGCGGTCGACATCGCCCGGAAGCTCAACCAGGAGGCCGGCCTGCGCACGTCCGGCAGCACCGCGGCGGTGTCCGGCGTCGCCTCGACCGGGAAGGCCCCCGAATGACCACCACGACGACCAACGAGCAGCTCTTCGGACGCGCGAAGAACAGCATCCCCGGGGGTGTCAACTCGCCCGTCCGCGCCTACGGCTCGGTCGGCGGCACGCCCCGGTTCCTGACCGCCGCGAAGGGCGCGTACGTCACCGACGCCGAGGGGCGCGAGTACGTCGACCTCGTCGCGTCGTGGGGGCCGGCGATCCTCGGCCACGCCCACCCCGGGACGGTCGAAGCCGTGCAGCAGGCGGCCTCGCGGGGCCTCTCGTTCGGGGCGTCGACCCCGGGGGAGACCGAGCTCGCCGAACTCGTCAAGCAGCGGGTTTCGGTCGACGGCGACGGACCGATCGAGAAGATCCGCATGGTGTCGACGGGCACCGAGGCCACGATGACCGCGATCCGGCTCGCCCGCGGGTACACCGGTCGCGACCTGCTCGTGAAGTTCGCCGGGCACTACCACGGTCACTCCGACTCGCTCCTCGCCGAGGCCGGGTCCGGTGTCGCGACGCTCGCGATGCCCGGGTCGGCCGGCATCACCGCCGAGACGGCCGCGCAGACGCTCGTGCTGCCGTACAACGACCTCGACGCCGTCCGTCGCGCGTTCGACGAGCACTCGGAGCGCATCGCCGCCGTGATCGTCGAGGCCGCCGCGGCCAACATGGGCGTCCTCGCCCCGGAGCGCGGGTTCAACCGTGCCCTGTCGCAGATCACGTCCTCGCACGGTGCGCTCCTCATCGTCGACGAGGTCCTGACCGGCTTCCGCGTCGGCAGCGCGGGGTGGTGGGGCCTCGAGGCGTCGAAGGTCGTGCCCGACGGCGCCGGCTGGAAGCCCGACCTCGTGACGTTCGGCAAGGTCATCGGCGGTGGCATGCCCCTCGCCGCGCTCGGCGGCCGCCGCGAGGTGATGGACTTCCTCGCGCCGCTCGGTCCCGTGTACCAGGCCGGCACGCTCTCCGGGAACCCGCTCGCCGTCGCCGCGGGCATCGCCACGCTCCGTGCGGCGACGCCCGAGGTGTACGCGCACCTCGACCGGACGGCGGCGACCATCGCGACGGCGACGAGCGAGGCGCTGTCAGCCGAGGGCGTCGCCCACACGGTGCAGCACGCCGGGAACCTGTTCTCGTTCGCGTTCACCGACGTCGCCCCGCGGAACTACGACGACGTGCGGGCGCAGGAGACCTTCCGCTACGCGCCGTTCTTCCACAGCATGCTCGAACAGGGCGTCACCCTGCCGCCGAGCGTGTTCGAGGCGTGGTTCGTCACGGCGGCGCATGACGACCGTGCCGTCGGGCGGGTGCTCGACGCGCTGCCGGCGGCAGCGAAGGCGGCGGCGAGCGCGGCTGCGTAGCACCTCGGGTCACCGGCCGTCGATCTCAGCAGAGACAGCTGGCGTGTGACATTCTGAGATGTTGTAGCATCGGCCGATGCGCACGTCGAGCAGTCCCGTCCCCCGCCGCGGCTCCCTCGCGCTGCTGACGTCGGTCATGGCGGCGGCGCCCGCGGTCAACTACGCGTTCGCCGCCGCCGGACCGGCGATGCTCGATTCCGGCATCGTGACATCGCCCGAGTTCGCCGCGTTGCCGGCGGTCACGTTCGTCCTGGCGGCAGTGCTCGGTCGATCGTGCGGAGCGTTGAGCGATCGACTCGATCTGAGTCGTCAGGTGCATGCCGTGTTCCTGCTCGCGGCGCTCAGCCTCCTGGTCGCGGCTGGTGGAACGAACTTCTGGTGGTTCCTCGCTGCGTCGGTGATCGCAGCGCCCGGTCAGGCGCTGTGCAACTCCCTCACGAACCGCGCCGTCCGCGCGGTCGCCCCGCACGCACGGGTGCCCACCTGGATCGGCGTGAAGCAGTCCGGTGTCCAAGCGGGACAGTTCCTCGTCGGTGCGGTCATGATCGTGGCGATCGGATCCGTCGGTTGGCGTTCCGGCATGCTCGTGGTCGGGGCGATCGTGCTCGGTGTCGTCCTGATCGGTCACCGCCGGACTGCAGAGCTCGGCTCGACCGTCCGACCGGTGACAGGACGCCGTCCTCGCGTCTCGCTGCCCCGGGGCGTGGCGTTGACGATCGGCGTCGTCGGACTCTCCGGATTCGCCATGCAGTCGCTCAACGTGTTCCTCGCGCTCTTCGTCGCCGACGGCCTCGGGTACGGAACTGCCGGCGGGGCCGCTGCGGTCGCGGGGATCGGCCTGACCGGTCTCGCAGCACGCGCCGGGATGGCACGCGGCCTCACGCGCGGGCGATCGGTCGGTTCGAGTCTGGTCACGGCCACCGCCCTCGCGCTCTTGGTCCCTCCGGGGCTCTGGCTCGCCGAGTCCTCGGTGCGTTGGATCGTCTGGCTGGTCGTCATCCTCGCGGGGGCGAGTCTGTTGTGCGTCAGCGCGGTGGCCAACACGCTCGTCATCCAGACCTGCGGGTCGGATGTCATCGGAGCGGTGTCAGCGAGGCTGTCCACGTGGATGTACGTCGGTTTCGCGAGTGGACCCGTCGTCACCGGTGCTGTCCTGCACACAACAGGCTCGTTCGCCCTCGCCTGGGTGCCGAGCGCCGTTGCGGTGTTCGGGGGCGTCGTGCTCGCTGTCGCGGCGAGTACTCAGCGCAGGGCGCTGACCTGCTGACGAGCGGCGAGGGCCTCGCGCTCGTTGCGGGTGCCGGATTCCAGCTGTCTGAGATCGACCGACCGCAGCAGGTGGATGAGGTTGCTCACCCGGTCCACCATGGCGTTGAGCGCAACGAGGCCCTCTGCGTCCGCGAGTGGTGACCTGTCGTTCTCCGTCCGCAGCACCGCGGGGAAGCCACTCCCAGGAACGATCATCCGGTTGAGCAGCATGTTCTGCGTCAGTTGTGCGATGACCGCGTCGTGAGCGTACCTGCGGGCCACGACCACGGCGCCGCCGACCTTGTTGGCGAGCGGTCGTCGGAATCGGAGGTGACCGACACCAGCGCGTTCGAGGAAGGTCTGCATCAACGACGCCGTGCCGAAACCGTGGACCGGAGTCGCGTAGATGACTCCGTCGACGCGCTCGAGCCGATCGACGATGCTCCGGACGTCATCGTCGACCAGGCAGCGCTCCATGCGCGTGTTGCAATCGCCGCACGGTCCGCACGGCGACATGGAGACCTTCGCGAGCGTGACGATCTCCAGAGCGACACCGTTCGCCGCGAAACGACCCGTGCAGTGACCGAGCACTTGCGCGGTGTCGCCGTCGGCCCGTTCGGATCCGTTGACGGCGAGCACGGTGGGAGGTTTCACGCCCTGCCCCGTCCTGTCAGGCCGTGTGCGCACACGAACGACCGCAGCATCTCGATCCCGAAGTCGGTCCCGATGCTCTCCGGGTGGAACTGCACGGACTCGATCGGGCGGTGATCATGGCGGAGTGCCATGATCGTGCCGTCGTCTGCCGTTGCGGAGACCACGAGCTCGTCCGGAACCGTCGACGGGTCGACCGCGAGGGAGTGGTAGCGGGTCACCGCGAGCGGCGAGGGCAACGCCGTGAAGACCCCCGACCCGTCATGGGTGACGCTGCTCTGCTTCCCGTGCATCGGGCGGTCCGCCCGGCCGATCGAGGCGCCGAAGTGCTCGGCGATCGCCTGGTGTCCGAGACACACTCCGAAGATCGCCTGGTCGATCGCCAGGTGGGACATGAGTTGGGTGTGTCCGGCGTCGGTCGGTGTGCCGGGCCCGGGGCCGAGCAGGACCAGGTCGTACCCCGCGCGGTTGATCGCGTCGCCGTCGGCGTCGGCCGAGCGGATCACGTCCGCAGTGCCTCCGAGTGTCCGTAGGTACTGCGCGATGATGTAGACGAAGCTGTCCTGTGCGTCGATCAACAGCGATCTCATCGCAGTTCCTCACCCGTCACGGCGAAGTACGCGGCGCCCATCTTCGCGATCGTCTCGTGCCATTCGTCGTGGGCGGTCGAATCGGCGACGATCCCGGCCGACGCTCTGATGCGCGCCGATCCTCCCCGGTGCACAGCCATCCGGATCGCCAGGCCCAGGACTGCGTCGCCGTGTCGATCGATGATCCCGAAGGCTCCGGCGTAGAAGCCTCTCGGGGCGGTCTCGAGTTCATCGATCAGTTCCATGGCCCGGACCTTCGGTGCACCGGTCATCGTTCCTGCCGGGAAGCTCGCGCGGACGATGTCGGAGATCGAGTGACCAGGTTCGACGCGGCACGCGACGGTGGTGACGAGGTGGAAGACGTGTGAGTACTGCTCGACGGTCATAAGGCCCTGCGTGGTCGTCGAATCGGTGGACGCGACCCGGCCGAGGTCGTTCCGACAGAGATCGACCAGCATGAGGTGCTCGGCACGTTCCTTCTCTGATGCGGAGAGCACCGCGACGGCTGAAGCGTCCTCCGGCGCGGACCCTGTTCGACGGGCGGTCCCCGCGATCGGCCGCGTCGCTACTCGGTCCTGTTGTACTCGGACGAAGAGCTCGGGCGAGGCGCCGGTGATGGTCGAGCCGGCCATCGGGAGGTAGCTCATGTACGGCGACGGATTGTGTTCACGCATCCGTCGGTACACCTGCATCGGGGTGGCGGCCGTCTCGACCGTGATCTCGTGTCCGAGTTGGATCTGGTAGATGTCACCCGCCCGGATGTGTTCCAGCGCGACCTCGACGCGACGGCTGTACTCGTCGAACGATGTGTCGTCGGAAACGGACGTCGGAGCAGGGAGCGGTCGTCCGTCCACGACGCTGGCGCGCTCTTCGAGATCCCGGCAGAAGGCAGCGAGGTCGAGTGGTGCCCACATCGACGTGCTCGTCGCCGCGACGTACCCGATCGACGACCCGGACGGCATGGTGACGGATGCGTGGACGACACTGAAAACGGCATCCGGTTCCGTCGGTGCGGCGTGGTGGGCTGGCCGGGGGAGTCGTTCCGCGTACCGGACGGCTTCGTACCCGTAGTAGGCGAGCAACCCGATGTTGGCGGCTGGCACATCGTCAGGGAAGAGGATGCGCTGCAGCACTTCGGGGAGTCTCCACAGGCCGTCCCCGTCGACGAGACGATCACCGACCGCACCGCTTTCGATGATGCGTTCGGCGACCAGAACCGAGCGACATGCCTCGATCGCTGGCTCGAGTCCGGTGAACTCGACGCGACCGTCCGTGACGCGGAGCTCGAGCACTCCCGTGGCACCGACGATGGATGTCCGTGTGTCGGCGTCCGGCCCGGAGAGGGACTCCAGCAAGAACGCGTTCTGCTCGCCGACCTGTCGCTGCATGGCGAGGAGCACGTTCAACGGGTCGTCGTAGCGGATCGATCGCGAAGTGGTGGTGGAGTTCATGGTTCTTCCGTCCGTCTGTCGAGCGAGGGGATGTCCGACACACCGAGGGCTCGGAGCATCGGACGCAGCTTGTGGTCGGTCTCGGCGAGTTCGGCGGCTGGGTCGCTCCCGCGCACGATCCCCACTCCGGCGCTCGCTGTCGCCGAGCGCCCGGCCAGCTCGGCGCTGCGGATCACGAGCCACCACTCACCCGTGCCGTCCGCTGCTTCCCATCCGACGACTCCGGAGAAGTACCCTCGGTCCCGGTCCTCCAGCTCGCGGAGCAGATCCTTGGCGGCGCTCCTCGGCGTGCCGCAGATCGCGGGGGTCGGATGCAGCCGGCGCGCGATGTCGAGCGACCGGACCGGCGCGACCGGACGAACGCGGAGCTCGGTCATCAGGTGGAGTGAGTCCGTCGTCTGGACGACGCCTCGTCGCTGGCGCACGGGTCCCAGGGGGCGCAGCGTCTCGTGCACCGCATCGACGACGACCTGGTGCTCGTGGTTGTCCTTCGCTGACCGCTCGAGCGCATTGATCGTGTTCGAGCGATCCGCCGGGCGCGGTGGACGCGCTCGGGAGCCTGCCAGCGGGACGGAGCAGATCTCCGTTCCGTCATGGCTGACGAGGAGTTCGGGCGATGCGCCGATGATCGTGTGGTTGCCCTGGGAGTAGGAGAACCGCGCCGTACGGCCTCGGCTCCTGAGGCGAGCGAGGACGTCACGCACCGCCCACGGCTCGGACGAGGTCAGATCGACGTGACGGGCCAGCACGACCTTCTCGATGCTGCCGTCCTCGATCCGTGAGATCGCTTCGTGGATCGCGGCCTGGAACGCGCCCCGCCCGGTCGATGAGCCGAGGTGACGGACCTCCGCCGGGGCTCGCTGCTCGGCGGGGTCGACCACGGACGAGACGGATCGGGGGAAGCCGACCGCCGCCGAGATCCGTTCGGCGCCATCGAACGGGAGCAGTGCACAGAGGAGCATCCCCTGCCGGAGCTGGGATCGAGCCGCTTCGAGGTCGTGGATCTCGGCGGGCGCCGACAGCTCGAACCGACGCCGTGGCGACGACCACGAGACGACCACCCGCGCCATCTGAACCCCCGGCTGCCGACACCATCACGACAGCATGACAGTACTACACATTTCAGATGAGGCGCCAATGGGGAGGGGTGTAGCGCGACTAGGACGCCCGGCGTGCGGCCCAGCGTCCCTCGGCCCGCACGATCGCGAGCGGGAAGTCGAACGCGTGGGAGATCGCCGACGACGTGATGACCTCGTCCGCGGTGCCCTGCGCCACGACCGCCCCGTCGCGGAGCAGCATCGCGTGCGTCGTCGAGGCGGGCAGGTCCTCGAGGTGGTGGGTCACCATCACGCTGCCGAGCGCGGGGTGCCGGTGGCGGAGCGCGTCAATCGTCTCGAGCAGGTGCTCGCGGGCGGCGACGTCGAGTCCGGTCGCGGGCTCGTCGAGCAGCAGCAGCCGCGGTTCCGCGATGAGCGCCCGAGCGATGAGCGCCCGGCCGCGCTCACCCTGGGACAGCACCGGCCAGCGGGCGTCGCGTCGCGCCGTGAGCCCGACGTCGGCGACGTGCTGTTCGGCGGCCGCGACCTGCTCGGCCGTGGGGGTCCAGCGCAGCATGAGGTCGGTCGTCCCGGTGACGCCGGTGAGCACCGTCTCGAGCACCGTCAGCGGGGAGAGCACGCGGTGCCGCGGGTCGACGTGACCGATGCGTTCGCGGAGTTCCCGGACGTCGACGCGCCCGAGCCGCCGCCCGAGCAGGTCGACGGTCCCCGCACTCGGGTGCCCGGTCGCACCGAGGACCGCGAGGAGGGTGGACTTGCCGGCGCCGTTCGGCCCGAGGAGCGCCCAGTGCTCGCCCGGCCGCACGGTCAGGTCGACGTCGCGGATGAGGTCGCGTCCGGACCGGGTGACCCGGACGCCGGTGGCGGCGACGAGCGTGTCCGCCGACCGCGCACCGGCGTCCACAGGCTCAGTTCCCGCTTCGGAGGCGCTGCAGCAGGTCGGTGAGGGTGACGCCGAGGGCGCGGATCACGGCACCGCCGGCATCGCCGTCGCGTGAGCGCACGGCCGCGATCAGCGGGTCGATGGAGAACCGCCCGTCCCAGAACGTGAACCGGCTCTCGGCGAGGGCGATGAACTGCAGTCGCGGGATGATCGCGTGCGAGAGCGTCTCGAGGAGGGAGTTGTCCGAGTACCGGATCGCGGCTTCGACGAACTGTCGGACATCGGCGTTCATCGCCTTGTCCTCGGCTTCGGCGTGCATCCGGACGCGCTCCAGGATCTCCACGAGCTCGGCGACACCGGCGTCGTCGAGCTTGGGGAGGGACCACCGGGTGGCGAGCTCGGCGATCCCGGTGAAGACCTGGAGGGCCTCGTCGAACTGCTCGGCGGTCGGAGTCGCGACGCGCGTGTAGCGGTTCGCCTCCATCTCCACCAGGCCGTAGTCGACGAGCTTCGCGATCGCCTCGCGGATCGGGGTGCGACTGACGCCGAGCCACGCGACGAGTTCGTCGTCGTTGAGGCGTTCGCCGGCCTGGAGCGTGCCGTCCTGGATCGCGGCGAGCATCTTCTCGAGGACGACGTCCCGCAGGAGCTTCCGCGGCGAGTTCTCGACGGTGGACTTCGGGACGGGCATCGGCGCTCCTCACGGATCGGGCGTTTCGTACTCCAATCCTAGGGTGTTCAATGTGCAAACGTTTGTGAAATGGTGGTGTAGCAATATGTCGGCGCCGCCGTCTCACGCGGCGGCGACGTCCACCACCGTCCGGCCGTGCACCCGTCCGGCGACGACCTCAGCGCCGACCTCGATCGCCTCCGACAGCGACACCGTGCGGGTCACCTCGGCGAGCAGCGCGGGGTCGAGGTCGGTCGCGATCCGGTCCCATGCCCGCTGCCGGAGGGCGTGCGGGGCGTCGACCGAGTTGATGCCGAGCAGCGACACCGCTCGGAGGATGAACGGCATCACGGTCGTGGGCAGTCCGGCGTCCTGCGCCAGCCCGCAGGCGGTCACGGCGCCACCCCACCGGGTCGCGGCGAGGACGTTCGCGAGGGTGGCGCCGCCGACGCTGTCCACCGCCCCTGCCCAGCGTGCGCGCTGCAGCGGCTTCCCGAGCTCGGCGAACTCCGCGCGGTCGACCACCTCGGCGGCCCCGAGTCGTCGGAGCGCGTCGGCGTTCGTGGTGCGGCCGGTCGACGCCGTCACGGTGTAGCCGCGGGCGGCGAGCAGGGCGACGGCGACGCTCCCGACCCCGCCCGAGGCGCCGGTGACGAGGACGGGGCCGTCGTCCGGCGCGACCGTCCGCTCGAGCGCGAGCACGCTCAGCTGGGCCGTGAACCCGGCGGTGCCGACCGCTGCGGCGAAGACGTCGCCGACACCGTCCGGTAGGACCACGAGGGCGTCCGCGGGCACCACGGTGCGCACCGCCCAGCCGCCGTGCCGGGTCTCCCCGAGTCCGGCCCCGTTGCACGTGACGCGGTCGCCGATCGCCACGTCGTGCACACCGGGGCCGAGGGCCGACACGGTGCCGACGACGTCGATGCCCGGCACGAGGGGGTCGACCCGGGCCACCCCGGGGTTCCGGGCGAGCGCGAGCCCGTCCTTGTAGTTGACGCTCGACGCCGTGACGTCGACGAGCACCTCGCCCTCGGCGGGGTCGGGGAGGTCGACCTCGGTGACGGCGGGCGGTGCGGAACTGGAGACGAGGACGGCGCGGGTCACGCGTCGGACGCTACCCCGTGCCTCCAGGCCGTGCCGCGAGGCGAGTCTCGCGGTCAGCGACGTTCCTCGCGCCGGACGGCGCGAGGAACGTCGCTCAGCCCGAGTCTCGCCCGCCGCGCCAGCGCCCGCCGCGCGGCGCCTCAGCCGAACATGATGGCGGCCTCGTCGTACCGGGCCTGCGGCACGGTCTTGAGCTCGCCGAGCGCCTCCTCGAAGGAGACGTGCTCGATCTCGGTGCCGCGCAGCGCGACCATGCGTCCCCAGCGCTCCTCGACCACCGCGTCGATCGCCGCGAGGCCAAGCCGGGTGGAGAGCACCCGGTCGTACGCCGTCGGGGTGCCGCCGCGCTGGATGTGGCCGAGCGTGGTGGCGCGGGTCTCGATGCCCGTCATCTCCTCGATGAGCGGCGCGAGGCGCTCGCCGATCCCGCCGAGGCGCGGCCGCCCGAACGCGTCGAGGCCACGCTCCGTGTGGGCGTTGTCCTCATGGTCGGGGACGAAGCCCTCGGCCACGACCACGAGCGGTGCGCGGCCGCGGTCGTAGGCCGCCCGGACCCACGCGGCGATCTGCTCCATGCTCGTCTTCTGCTCGGGGATGAGGATCGCGTGCGCGCCGGCCGCCATGCCCGAGTGCAGGGCGATCCAGCCGACGTGCCGGCCCATGACCTCGGCGACCATGCAGCGCGAGTGCGACTCGCCGGTCGTGCGGAGGCGGTCCATGGCCTCGGTGGCGATGGCGACGGCGGTGTCGAAGCCGAAGGTGTAGTCCGTGGCGCCGAGGTCGTTGTCGACGGTCTTCGGCACGCCCACGATCTTGAGACCGGCGTCGGTGAGTCGCTTGGCCGCCGCGAGGGTGCCCTCGCCGCCGATCGCCACGATCGCGTCGATGCCGTGCCGCTCCAGCGTCCTCTCGATGTTCTCGACGCCGCCGCGCTCGCCCTCGAACGGGTTCGTGCGGCTCGTGCCGAGGATGGTGCCGCCCTGCTTGGCGATGCCCTGGATGTCCTTGCGGCCGAGCGGGACGATGTCGCCGTCCACCACGCCCCGCCACCCGTCGCGGAAGCCCACGAACTCGTGTCCGTAGATCGCGATGCCCTTGAGCACGATGCCGCGGATGACCGCGTTCAGGCCGGGGCAGTCGCCGCCGGAGGTCAGGATGCCGATGCGCACGGGAACAACTCCATCGTCGGTGGGGTGGACCACGGTGGTGGGTCACGGTGGTGGGACACGCCCATCATGACTGACGGTGGTTCCGCATTACCATCCTGCGTGTGTCCCTCGCTGCGCCCGCCTCCGCCGACGGTCGCGTCGACGACGCGGCCACGCGCGTCGACACGGTGTACCGACCGGGAGGCCCGGTGGACGTCCGCGCGACCCTCCGGCCGCTGCAACGCGGCTCCGGCGACCCCGCCTTCCGGGTGGTCGGCGCCGACACGTGGCTCACGGTGCGCACACCGACGGGTCCCGCGTCCGTGCTCGTCCGCCGCGACGGGTGCGACGCGATCGCCGTCTCTGCCTGGGGCGACGGTGCCGAGTGGGCGGTCGCGCACGCGCCCGAGCTCCTCGGCAGGGGTGACGACTGGTCCGACCTCGACGTCTCGGCGCACCCGTTCCTCGTCGATGCGCTGCACCGCCAGCCGGGGCTGCGGTTGCTGCGGACGAACGCCGTGTTCGCCGCGCTCGTGCCGGCGATCATGGAGCAGAAGGTCACCTCGCGGCAGGCCTGGCGTGCCTGGCGGTACCTCCTGCGGCGGTTCGGTGAGCCCGCTCCCGGTCCGGCGCCCGCCGACACCTGGGTGCAGCCGACCGTGGCCGGCTGGGCCGCGATCCCCAGCTGGGAGTGGCACCGGGCCGGCATCGAACCCGGTCGGTCGGCCACGGTCATGCGGGCGGTACGGGTCGCACCCGCGCTCGAACGCACGCTGGCGCTCGGTCGCGGCGGGCCTCGCGTCGCCGAACGGCTGCAGTCGGTCCCGGGGATCGGGAAGTGGACCGCCGCCGAGACCGCCCAGCGGGCCCACGGCGACCCGGACTCGCCGAGCGTCGGCGACTACCACGTGCCCGCGCTCGTCGGGTGGGCGCTCACCGGCGGCCCGGTCGACGACGACGGCATGCTCGAGCTCCTCGAGCCGTACCGGGGGCACCGGGAGCGGGTCGTCCGGCTCATCGGCGGATCGGGGTTCCGGAAGCCGTCGTTCGGTCCGCGCATGACGATCCAGGACCACCGGCACCACTGAGCGAGGACACAGCTGCCGGACACGCGCCGCGCGCTGCCGTAGCCTCTTGTTGAGAACCGATCTCAGGAGGAATCATGACCGACAGCACCCCCACCCCGGCAGCCGACGACGCCGAGCACCGTGTCGCCGAGCACGACGTCACCGAGCACGACCACGAGCACGACGGTGGCGAGCACGAGACCGTCGAGCACGGCGACCACGTGGACTACGTGCACGACGGCCACCGGCACGCCCGTCACGAGGACCACTACGACGAGCACTGAGCGTCGCTGACGCGACCAACAGATGGTCGGAAGGCCCGTGGCGGCGCCGCCACGGGCCTCCCGACCGCGTCCTGCGCACGCGCGGTGTCCGATCCGCTGCCCGCAGCCAGCGGCGGATCCGTCGTGCCGCGGCGCTCCCGACGGCCTAGTCTCGACGTTCGTGAGTTCCGATCGTCATCGTCGTCGCGCGTCCCGGGTCGTCTCGATCGGCGTCGTCGCCGCGCTCGCCGCATCCCTCACCGGCTGCGGCGAGGGGTCGGGTGTCGACGCCGACTACGCGAAGATCTGCCGTGACAACAGCACGCAGAAGCGGCTCCCGGACGACGACTGCAACAACCACGGCGGCCACGCCGGCTGGTACTACCTGCCCGTGAGCAGCAGCCGGACGACGAAGGTGCCCGCCGTCGGTGACACCGTCGCGGGCGGCCGGAGCTCGCTGCCCGCGGGCAAGACCGCCCAGTCCGGGCTCTCGTCGCGCGGCAGCTCGGTGTCGAAGGGCGGGTTCGGCGGTTCCGGCGAGCACGGCGGGTTCGGCGGCTGATGGAGCGCGTCGAGTTCACCGAGCGGCCGGACTGGCGGCGGCGGATCCAGCAGACCGGTCTGGTGTACTCACGGTCGGTCCGCGAGGACGGCAGCGAGGTCGAGTACTGGAACGACGGGGCGGCCTACGTCTTCACGCTGCCCGAGGTCGAGGCGCTCGAGCGGCAGACCGAGGAGCTGCACCGCATGTGCCTCGAGGCCGCGCGGTACCTGGCGTCCGGCGAGCTCGGCACGCTCGGCCTCACGCCGGACGGTTTCGAGCTCGCGTCCTGGTCACTGCGGCACGACGAGCCCGACGTCTACGCCCGCTTCGACCTCGCGTACGCCGGTGACGGGTCGCCCGCCAAGCTCCTCGAGTACAACGGGGACACACCCACGGGGCTGATCGAGGCGTCGGTCACGCAGTGGCACTGGTTCCGCGAGCGCGTCGAGTCCGGCGAGCTGCCCGCCGACACCGACCAGTGGAACGGTATCCACGAGGCGCTCGTCGCCCGGTGGCGGACCCTCCTGCACGCGTCACTGCGGGCGGAGGACGGCGGCCGACTGTTCGTCGCGCACTCCGACCTCGACACCGCCGGCGAGGACTGGGACACCGTCGCGTACATGCGCGACCTCGCCGGCGAGGCCGGCTGGGAGCACACCGGCATCGAGATGAAGGACATCGGCTGGCACGCCGCGGCCCGCCAGTTCGTCGGTAACCAGGAGCCCGCCGGGTCCTCCCGGAGCGCCTTCACCCTGCCCGGGGACGACCCCGGGACGCAGTGGCCGGTCATCCGGAACATCTTCAAGCTCTACCCGTGGGAAGACCTCGTGTCGGGCGACGACCGTGCCTCCGGCGACCAGGAGTTCGGCGCGTTCCTCGTGCGGGACCGGGGCCGGCTCGGGCACTGGTACGAGCCCGCGTGGAAGATGTTCCTGTCCAACAAGCTGCTGCTCGTCGCCCTCTGGCGGCTGTTCCCCGGTCACGAGAACCTGCTGCCGTCGTACGCCGACGGGCCGAACGGCATGACGGACTTCGTCGTGAAGCCGGTCTTCGGCCGCGAGGGTGACGGCATCGCCGTGCACCGGGCCGACGGCTCCGTGACGACCAACGGCACCGAGTACCGCCGCGCGGGCACGAACGGCGAGCGGGTCTGGCAGCAGTACCACGAGCTGCCCGACTTCCCGGGTCGGAACGGGCACAACCACCCGGTGCTCGGGTCCTGGGTGGTCGACGGCGAGTCCTTCGGTGTCGGCATCCGTGAGTCGGACGGGCCGATCACCGACTACTGGTGCCGGTTCGCCCCGAACCTCATCCGGGCCTGACCGGCGTCACGCGACCCATCGGGCGGTCGGGAT
>NZ_BACW01000358.1:0-8265 GCF_000333315.1 Curtobacterium sp. B8 | reverse complement strand
CACTCCACCTCGTCGACCTCCGCGGAGGCGACGGGCGTGACGGAGTCGAGCGTGCCTCCCGGCCGGACCAGGAACAGCGCCATCGCGACCATCGTGCCCGGCGCCTGCTCGTGAGCCGGCTCAAGGACGGTGCCGAACGGTTCGACGTCCTGCTCCGTCAGCCGGAGGCCGGTCTCCTCACGGGCTTCGCGGAGTGCGGCCTCGACGTCGGTCTCGTGCGCCTCGGCCTTGCCGCCGGGCAGGTAGAGCACGTCGCGCCCGCGCGCGCGCACCATCAGCACACGGCGGTCACGGATCAGCAGGAGCGCGCTGACCCGGAGCGTCACCGGGTCGGACGGAGGGCCCACGCGCCCCGGTTCCGCCGCGCCGCGGAGCTTGCGGAGCGGCGTGGTGGCCGAGGGCGTGGGGCGGCTCAGCTCGCGTCCGCCTCGTCGGTGCGGTCGGCGTCCTCACGGACGGGCGCGGCGCGCTCCGCGAGCGGCACGACGGGGCTCGGCACCTCCGCCTCGGGGGCGGGCTGCACCCCGTACAACGCGTCGAGCGCGCCGACGAACTCCTCACCGCGTCCGGCGCGACCGAGTTCACGGGCACGGACCGACGGACGGTGCAGCAGCACGCCCACGAGGTGCCGCAGGGCACGCTCGGTCTGCTCGACGGACTCGGGGTCCGGGTCGCGACGCTTCGCGCGCTCGATCTCGTCGTCGAGGATGTCGAACACGTGCTTGCGGAAGGCGACGAGGGCGGGGGTGGTCGACTGCTCGAGCGCCTGCGCACGGAAGCGGGAGACCGCGTCGTCGACCATCGCGCGCGCCTCGGACTCGGCGTTCAGCTCGGAGATCGGGGCGTGGATGCTGATCGTCTCGAGGTCGAGGAGCTCCACACCGTCGACGCCGGCGGCAGCGGGGTCGACGTTGCGGGGGAGCCCGAGGTCGATCACGATGCGACGGACGCCGTCGTCGAGGTCGGCGGGCGCGACGACCGGGACCTCGCTCGAGGTGCAGGTGATGACGACGTCGCTCGAGCCGATGGCCTGGCGGAGGTCACGGGCGGCGACGAGGTCGTGCTTCGCGGCGAACCAGGCGGCGCGGCCCGAGGGCGAGAAGACCTGGATGTTCACGGCGCCGCGGTCGCGGAGGGCCGCGATCGTGGTCGCGGCGTAGCTGCCGGTCCCCACCAGGAGCACGCGGGTCTCGGCCCAGTCGGTCACCCGGGAGGACGCGAGCTGCAGACCGAGCCGCACGAGCGACCGGCCGGCGGCGCCGATGCGGGTGCGGGTCTTGACGCCGCGCGAGGTGTGCGCGGCCTCTTGGAACAGGCGCTCGAGGTCGGAGGTGGTGGTGCCGTTCGAGCGGGCGTCCTCGAGGGAACGCCGGACCTGCCCGGAGATCTCGGTCTCACCGACGACGACGGACTCGAGCCCGCTCGACACGGCGAAGAGGTGCTGCACGACGTCCTTGCCACCGAGGACCCGGACCGAGTCGCGGAGCTCGGCGGGGGCGAGGTCGCTGGCGGCGGCGACGGCGTCGACGGTGGCCGAGACGGCGGAGTCACGGTCGTCCCCCGCGATGTCGAGGTAGGCCTCGAAGCGGTTGCACGTGGCGAGGACGACGGCTCCGTCCAACACGTCGGAGTCGGTCACGAGACGGCTCGCGGCGGTCGGTGCGCCGATGCTCAGTCGCTCCAGGAGGTCGAAGCTGGCGTTGCGGTGCGACGCCGTGAGACAGATGAGCACGTGTTCCATGGTAACCCGCGCTCGGTGTGCCGGCTGCTGGCTGCACGGATGTGCGGGAACCGTCCGGTCAGCCGGTGCGAGAATCGTCCGGTGACCGACGCCACCAGCACCGCCCTGCCCGGGACGCACCCCCTCGCCGCCGGCCTGACCAGCGGTTCCCCGCTCGTCCGCGCGCTCCGGGGCGACCGCCCCGAGACGCTGCCCGTGTGGTTCATGCGGCAGGCCGGACGGTCGTTGCCGGAGTACCGCGAGCTGCGGGTCGGCACCGCGATGCTCGACGCCTGCCTCGACCCGGCGCTCGCGTCGGAGATCACGCTGCAGCCGGTGCGTCGGCACGGGGTGGACGCCGGCATCTTCTTCAGCGACATCGTCGTGCCGATCAAGCTCGCCGGGGTGGACGTCGAGATCGTCCCCGGCCGCGGGCCGGTCCTCGGGTCCCCGATCCGGAGCGCGGCGGACGTGGACGCGCTCGGACAGCTCGACCCGTCCGCACTGGCGCCGATCACCGAGGCCGTCCGCCGAACGGTCGCCGAGCTCGGCAGCACCCCGCTCATCGGCTTCGCCGGGGCGCCCTTCACGCTCGCCGCGTACCTGGTCGAGGGCGGCCCCTCGAAGGACCACATCCGGGCGCGGACGCTCATGCACGCGGACCCGGAGACCTGGTCGCGCCTGCTGGCCTGGGCCGCTGACGTGTCCGGGGCGTTCCTCCGGGCGCAGGTGCTGGCCGGGGCCTCGGCCGCGCAGCTCTTCGACTCCTGGGTGGGTTCGCTCTCGCGGGCCGACTACCTCGAGCACGTCGCACCGCACTCGGACCGTGCGCTCTCCCACGTGGCCGACCTCGGTGTCCCGCGCATCCACTTCGGCGTCGGCAGCGGCGAGGTCCTGCACGACATGACGACCCTCGGCGGCGAGCGGGTCGTGGTCGACGGCGTCGGCGTCGACTGGCGCATCCCGCTCGACGAGGCCGTCCGTCGCGTCGGCACCGGCGTGACCGTGCAGGGGAACATCGACCCGGCGATGCTCTCCGCTCCGTGGCAGGTCCTCGAGGACCACGTGCGCGACGTCGTCCGTCGCGGCGGTGCTGCCCGGGCGCACGTCGTGAACCTCGGGCACGGGGTGCCGCCCGAGACCGACCCAGCCGTCATCACGCGCGTCGTCGAGCTCGTGCACTCCCTCGGCTCCGGCCGGGACGCGGGGGAGCCGGCGTGACCGACGTCGTCGTGGTCGGCGGCGGTGTCGCCGGCCTCGTCGCCGCCCGGGACCTCGCGAAGGGCGGCGCCCACGTCGTGCTCGTCGAGGCGTCGGGCGTCCTCGGCGGCATGGTGCGCCGGCACACCGTCGCGGGGATCGACCTCGACATGGCGGCCGACTCGTTCGCGACCCGCTCCGACGCGATCAGCAGGCTCGCGATCGACTCGGGCTCGGGCAACGACGTCGTGACCCCGAACAGCGCGGCGCCTGGCTGATGACCCGGGACGGACGGCCTCCCCCATCCCGGCCACCGGTCTGCTCGGGATCCCCGGACCCCCGATGGCGGCCGACGTCCTCGCCGTGGTGGGACAGAAGGGAGCGCTGCGCGCACAGATGGACTCCCTGCTCCCCGGTCCCGTCGGGTCGAAGGCCCCGTCCCTCGGTGAGCTCGTGCGCCGGAGGATGGGGGAGCGGGTCCTCGACGACCTCGTGGTCCCGATCGCCGGCGGCGTGCACTCGACCCACCCGGACCGCCTCGACCCCGACCGCGTGGCGCCCGGACTCCGCGCCGCACTGCTCCGCGACGGGTCGCTCGCCCGCGCCGTGCTCTCCCTGCGGTCCCGCGCAGCGGCCGGCTCCGCCGTGCAGGGCATCCGCGGCGGCATCGTGCGCCTCGTCGACGAGCTCGTCGCCGACACGGAGACGTACCACGTGGACGTCCGACTCCACACGACCGCGACGGCGGTCGAGGAGCACGCGGTCGAGGTGACGGGGCCCGACGGTGTCACCGAGCGACTCGTCGCCGACCACGTGCTGGCGTCCACGCCCGACCCGCGGCGTGCGTCCGCCGCCGACCGGACCGGGATCGAGCTCGTGACCCTCGTCGTCGACGAACCCGCCCTCGACGCCGCGCCCCGCGGGACGGGCATGCTCGTGCACCCGGACGCCGAGTCGGTGGCGGCCAAGGCCCTGACGCACGCGACCGTGAAGTGGCCGTGGCTCGCGGAGGCGGCGGACGGCCGGCACGTCCTCCGGCTCAGCTACGCGACCCCGCCGGACGGTCCTGCGGGGGCCCGGGCAGACGGCGCAGCGGGGTCCGGGCCGCACGCCGCGGCGGGAGCGGCGTCCGACGCGGGCGGTCCGGCGGGCGTGGCCACGAGCCTCCCGGTCGATCCGTCCGACCCCGTCGGGGTGCGCGCCCTCCGCGACGCCAGCACCCTGCTCGGCGTCCGGATGGGCACGGACCGTGTGCAGGGTGTCGCACGCGTGCGCTGGTACGGACCCGACACGACAGCGGCGGGTCTGGCGGACGGCGTGGTGGGCATCGGGGAGGCGTCCACCGGCCGGGGGCTCTCCGGCATCGTCGCGGGAGCCCGCGCGGCCGCGGAACGCATCCTGGACGACGCCGACCTGGGAACCTGAGCGGACCCGGCGGTGCCCGAGGGCTACTGTTGTGGAGACGCCGGACGTATTCCGCTCGGCGCATGACCACTGCACACTGACCCACGGAGGATCGCACATGCGAGGCAAGCTCCTGTTCGTCGCCGGCGCCGCACTCGGGTACGTCCTGGGATCGCGAGCCGGACGGGCGCGGTACGAGCAGATCAAGACCGTCAGCGGCAAGGTCTGGAACAGCAACGGCTTCCAGAAGGGCGTCCACAAGGCGGAGGACTTCATCGCCGACAAGACGCCGGACGTCGCCGAGTTCGTCGGCGAGCAGACGAAGAAGGTCGTCCGGAAGGTCGGGCAGAAGAAGGACGCCCACACCTCATGACCGACACCCGCGACCGCAAGTCGCGTTCGCTGTTCGGCCTGGTCGGTGACGTCCCGAAGCTCGTCAAGGAGCTCGTGACGGGCGAGCTGAACCTGCTCAAGGCGGAGATGCTGGCGAAGGTCAAGGTCTTCGCGCTCGCAGCCGGTCTCCTCGTGGCGGCGCTCGTGATCGTGCTCTACGCGATCGGCGTGCTGCTGACCGCGGCGGTCATGGGCCTCGCGACCGTGATGCCGGCGTGGCTCGCCGCGCTGGTCGTCGCCGTCGTCATGCTCGTCGTCGCGGCGATCCTCGGCCTGGTCGGGTGGAAGCGCTTCAAGAAGGGCCTGCCGATCACCCCGAAGCGGACGATCGACAGCGTCAAGAACGACGTCAACGCGGTGAAGGGCCTCGGCAAGAAGCCCACACCGACGCAGCGCCACGGCAATCGGACTCCGGACGTCAGCGGACGGTTCTGACACCGTCCCTCGTGACGACCCACGCACCAGCACAGCCGGATCCGGCACCAGCACCACCGACGGAGGAACCGTGACCGACCAGCACGACGAGATGGCCGACCGCGTCGCGGCGACCCGCGCGCAGCTGTTCGACACCCTCGACGCCATCGAGGACAAGCTCAACGTCCCCAAGCAGATCGGCATCGCCGCCGCCGGGCTGAAGCGCCGCGCGGACGAGAACCCCGTCCCCTACCTGGCCGGGCTCGCAGCGGGCGTTGCGGTGGTCGGGGGTATCGTCGTAGCGGTGCTCCGACGGCGGTGACCGGCCGACGCCACGCCGCCGTCCGGGTCCTCCGCGCCGGTCGCTCTTCGGCAGGGGCCGAGGTAATCCCTGGCAACCGATAGGACAAAGGACCCATGAGTTCCACCGTGCCCGCTGCGGGCGACGCACACGAGACCGACCCGGCCTCCGGCATCGACCCGAACCTCCTGACGGCCTACGCCCTGTGGGCCGTCTTCCGACGTCCGGTGGGGTCCGTGCCCCGTGCCGGTGACGACGCCGTCGCCGAGCTCGACGCCGTGGTCTCCGCGGCTGCGGAGCGCGGTGTGACCACCCGCGGCTTCTACGACGTCTCGGGCTTCCGCGCCGACGCCGACGTGATGATCTGGCTGCACGGCGACGACGCCCAGGCGATCCAGGCCGTGCTGCGCGACGTCCGCCGCACCGCCCTGTTCCAGGACGCCGAGCCGGTCTGGCACGTCATGGCGATGCACCGCGAGGCCGAGTTCAACAAGCGTCACACCCCGGCCTTCCTCCGCGGCAAGGACCCCGAGGCGTGGATCACGGTCTACCCGTTCGTCCGTTCCTACGAGTGGTACCTCCTGCCGGAAGAGGAGCGCTCGACGATGCTCCGCGACCACGGCATCGCCGGTGCGAAGTACCGCCGTGTGCTCACGAACACCATCGCGACCTTCGCCCTGAGCGACTACGAGTGGATCCTGCCGCTCGAGAGCCCGGACCTGGTCGACCTCGTCGACCTCATGCGCGACCTGCGCTACACCGAGGCACGCCTCCACGTCCGCGAGGAAGTGCCCTTCTACACGGGTCGTCGCGTGACGACCGCCGAGCTGCCGGAGGTGCTGTCGTGACCGACACCAGCAACATCACGAACGGACGCGGAGCCGTCCTCGCGGCGACGCCCGCCGCGGTCGACGGGCCCGAGCACGTCGAGGTGCCGACCGCGTACGACGCGATCCTGCTCGCCGGCTTCGGCGGACCCGAGGGCCAGGACGACGTCATCCCGTTCCTCCGCAACGTCACGCGCGGTCGGGGCATCCCGGACGAGCGGCTCGAAGAAGTCGCGCACCACTACCGGCACTTCGGCGGCGTCAGCCCGATCAACGCGCAGAACCGCGCGCTGAAGGCCGCGCTCGAGGCCGAGCTCGCGAAGCGCGGCATCGACCTGCCGGTGCTGTGGGGCAACCGCAACTGGGACCCGTACCTCGAGGACGCGTTCACGGAGGCCGCCGACCGTGGCCTGACGAACCTCATCGCGATCGCGACGAGCGCGTACTCGTCGTTCTCGAGCTGCCGGCAGTACCGCGAGGACTACGCCCGCGTGCTCGACGCCACCGGCCTGATCGACACCATCAAGATCGACAAGGTCCGACAGTTCTTCGACCACCCCGGCTTCGTCCGGCCGTTCGTCGACGGCGTGCGCGACGGCCTCGCGAAGGCGATCGCCGAGAACGAGGGCCTCGACGTCGCGACCGAGCTGCACGTGCTGTTCTCGACGCACTCGATCCCGTCCGCCGACGCCGCCCGCTCTGGCCCCGACTTCCGCGGGTTCGACGAGCACGGCGCGTACGAGGCGCAGCACCTCGCCGTCGCCGAGGTCGTGCTCGACCAGGCGTGGAGCGAGCTCCTCGAACAGCCCGAGCACGCGCACCTGCAGGGCACGTCGAAGCCCGCGTGGAAGCTCGTCTACCAGTCGCGCTCGGGCCCTCCGACGCAGCCCTGGCTCGAGCCGGACATCAACGACTACATGAACGAGGAGCTCCAGGGCGGTCCCACCCGCGCCGTGCTCATCGTCCCGCTCGGCTTCGTGAGCGACCACATGGAGGTCATGTGGGACCTCGACGAAGAAGCCACCGAGACCGCGCAGGAGCTCGGTTTCTGGTCGGTCCGCACGCAGACGCCCGGCGTCGACCCGGCCTACGTCGCCGGGCTGATCGACCTGGTGCTCGAGCGCGTGAACGGTGTGCCGACGTCGGAGCGTCCGCACCTGACGGACCTGGGCCCCTGGTACGACGTGTGCCGTCCGGGGTGCTGCGAGAACGTGCGCGCCGGGTTCAAGCCCGCGGCTGCCGGTCTGGCTCCGTGACCGAGCAGCAGCGCACCGAGCAGGACGGTCCGGCGCCGATCCGGCTCGGCACCCGTGCCAGCCGGCTGGCCGTCGCGCAGTCGCAGGACGTCGCCGACCGCCTCGCGAAGGCGTCCGGCCGTCCGGTCGAGCTCGTCGAGGTCACGAGCGAGGGCGACACGAACCGCGCCTCGCTCGCGAGCCTCGGCGGCACCGGGGTGTTCGCCAGCGCCCTGCGCGAGGCCCTGGTCGCCGGTGAGGTCGACGTGCTCGTGCACTCCCTCAAGGACCTCCCGACCGCTCCGTACCCGGGGCTGTCCATCGGAGCCGTCCCGAAGCGCGCCGACGCGCGTGACGTCCTGGTCGCCCGCAACGGCGCCACGGTCGACTCGCTGCCCGAAGGAGCGAAGGTCGGCACCGGGTCACCCCGACGTGTCGCGCAGCTCAAGGCGAAGCGTCCCGACCTCGACGTGGTGGACATCCGCGGGAACATCGACACCCGGCTCGGCCGCGTGGACGACGACCTCGACGCCGTGGTGCTCGCCGCCGCGGGGCTGACCCGGATCGACCGGCTCGACGCGGCGACCGAGCTGCTCGACCTCGGCTTCTGGCCGAGCGCGCCCGGCCAGGGTGCCCTCGCGGTCGAGATCCGCTCGGACGAGACGGACAGGAACCTGCTCGCCGCGCTCCGCAAGCTCGACCACGCGCCGACCCGCCTGACGGTCACGGCCGAGCGCGAGGTCCGGCGAAGCTCGAGGCGGGTGTCCGCCC
>NZ_BACW01000359.1:0-10573 GCF_000333315.1 Curtobacterium sp. B8 | reverse complement strand
CGGCGGGCGGACGATCAGCCTGAGCAACACCGACAAGTCCTCTACCCGGCGACCGGCACGACGAAGGGCGGGTGATCGAGTACTACGAGCGGGTCGCCCCGTGGATGATCCCGCACGTCAAGGACCGCCCGGTCACTCGGAAGCGCTGGGCGAACGGCGTCGACGGCAAGGTCTTCTTCGAGAAGAACCTGCCGGACACCGCACCCGACTGGGTCCGGCACCACACCATCGCGCACAAGGAGCACGACACCGAGTACCCGATCGTCGACGACATCGCGACGCTCGTGTGGATGGCACAGCAGGCCGCGCTCGAGCTGCACGTCCCGCAGTGGCGCTTCGGGCCACGCGGTGGACACCATGACCCGGACCGGCTCGTCCTCGACCTCGACCCCGGCGAAGGCGTCGGCCTTGCGGAGTGCGTCGAGGTCGCCGTCGCCGCACGTGAGGTCCTGCAGGGCATGGGACTCGACCCCTACCCGGTGACCTCCGGCTCCAAGGGCATCCACCTCTACGCCGCCCTCGACGGACGCGCGACGACGACGCAGGTCTCCGAGGTCGCGCACGAGCTCGCGCGTGCACTCGAGCAGGACCTGCCCGACCTCGTCCTGTCGTCGATGAGTCGGGCCGACCGCACCGGCAAGGTGTTCGTCGACTGGTCGCAGAACAACGGCAACAAGACGACGATCGCTCCGTACTCGTTGCGCGGCCGTGACCGGCCGACGGTCGCTGCCCCGCGCACCTGGGACGAGCTCACCCAGCGCGGCCTCGCCCAGCTGACGCTGGACGAGGTCCTGGACCGCCTGGAGGCCCGTGGCGACCTCCTGCACCCGGTCGCCGCCGCCTCGTTGTCGGTCGGCCGCCCGGACGCCGGACACTGGGACGGCGCGCGGACGGCCGACGCGAACCGGGCGAGCGAGGACCGGCTGAGCGCGTACCGCGCCAAGCGCGACGCGTCGAAGACCCCGGAGCCGGTCCCGGCCGGACCGCCGACGGTCCGCGAGGACGGCCTGCAGACGTTCATCATCCAGGAGCACCACGCCACGAGGGACCACTACGACTTCCGGCTCGAACACGACGGGGTGCTCGTCAGCTGGGCCCTGCCGAAGGGGGAGCCCACCGACCCGGGGAAGAACCACCTCGCCGTGCAGACCGAGGACCACCCGCTCGAGTACGGCGGGTTCGAGGGGACCATCCCGCACGCCGAGTACGGCGGGGGGACCGTCACGGTGTGGGACGACGGCACGTACGACCTCGAGAAGTGGCGCGACGGCGAGGAGGTCATCGTCACGCTCCACGGCCGCACCGGCGGCGCCCGTCGCCTCGCACTCCTGCACACCCGCGGCCGTGGTCGTGGACGCGACGGCGACGAGAAGAACTGGCTCATCCACCGGACGAAGGAGCAACCCGCCCGCGAACCCGGCGCCGGCGACCGGGCAGCGTCGGGGCGGACCGAGCGGCCGGCGGGCCACGCGACGGCCCGTGCGTCGGAACCCCCGACCGAGCGCCGCACGATGCAGGCCTCCCTCACGACGGGCGAGCCGCACCTCGACCCCGACGACTGGGCCTTCGAGCTGAAGTGGGACGGCGTCCGCGTGCTCGCCACCGTACGGGACGGCCACGTCACGCTGCGCAGCCGGAACGGCAACGACCTGACCGACCAGTACCCGGAGCTGCAGGACCTCGGCGACCGGGCCGCGGTCGACGGCGTCTACGACGGCGAGGTCGTCGCGCTCGACGACCGGGGTCGGCCCTCGTTCCAGCTCCTCCAGGAGCGCATGGGCCTCACGAAGCCGCGCGAGGTGGAGGCAGCCCGCCGACGGACCCCCGTGCGGCTGTTCCTCTTCGACGTGCTCGAGGCCGACGGGCACGAGCTGACCCGGCACGGGTACACGGCACGCCGGGAGGCCCTCGCGACCGTGGTCGAGCCCGGCGGTGCGGTCGAGGTGCCCGACGCCGTCGAGGGCGACTTCGCGGCGGCGCTCGCCGAGTCCCGTCGTCGTGGTCTGGAGGGCGTCGTCGCGAAGAAGCGCACCTCCCGGTACGCCGAGGGCCGCAGGTCAGAGGCCTGGCTGAAGGTGAAGCACCACGCGACGCAGGAGGTCGTCGTCGGCGGGTGGAAGCCCGGTGCCGGTCGACGTGCCGGCGGCATCGGGTCCCTCCTGCTCGGTGTGCCGGGGCCGGACGGGTTGGAGTACGTCGGCAAGGTCGGCACCGGCTTCCGCGACCGGGACCTCGACGAGATCGCGGACACCCTCGGCCCCCTGGAGCGGAAGACGTCGCCGTTCGTGGACGTCCCGCGTCCCGATGCGCGCGACGCGCACTGGGTCCGAGCGACACGGGTGGGCGAGGTGGAGTTCGCCGAGTGGACCGGCGACGGTCGGCTCCGGCAGCCCTCGTGGCGCGGGTGGCGGCCCGACAAGGACCCCGGGGACGTCGTCCGGGAGTCCTGATCGCGCACATGCACACGCATGGGGTCCGCCTCGGGCGAACTTCCGTCCCCCGTTCGGCCGCTCCACGGGGGACGATCCCGCCGGGAGCCTGCCGCCGCTCCTCGCGCGACTGTTACGTTCACGGGGACGGAAGGGCGTGACCATGAGCACGAGCAAGTACCTGCCGCCGTTCACCCCGGAGGAACGCGGAGCGGCACCGGGCAACCGTGCGCGACACGCGGTGGAGCCGCCGGCCGTCGTCTCGGACGGCGAGATCACGTACGCGGACTTCCTCGGCGACGAGGTCGAGGACTGAGACGCGGTGAAGGTGAGACGCGGCCGAGGACTGACCGCACTGACGGCGAACTGAAGGCGGCCCGCACGCCGGATCAGGGGACGCACGGGCCACCGTCGGGAGCGCCGTGACCGGCGTTCAGGGATGGACCGGCCACGGCGCGCTCGGGCCAGCAGCGGGGAGCCGCTGGCAGGCTCACCACTGAGACGGTGTGACGAACCGGATCGTCACACCGGGTCGTGACGATGTCCGGATGACGCGGGTCAGGGTGCCGGAGCGGGACCGTCCGCCGGTGCGGCGTCGTCGGCGGCGGCCAGGTCCTCATCGACGAGCTCGTCCTCGTCGGGCTCGGTCACGTCGGCCGCAGCGGCCTTCGCCTCGTCGATCGCGTCCTGGGAGCGGCGGAGGAGTTCGTCGTCGTGGTCGGTCATGACCGCGACGCTACGCGGGGGCCCCTGAGTCGGCCTCGCGGCGAGGCGTGGGGAGCGTCGGCATCGGCGATCGTGGCGCACCGTGCGACGACTCGTAGTCCACTGCGGACGTCGGCGCCGGGGTCGACGGCATGGCCGGGGCGGCGGGGGCGCCGAACGCGTCGGCGGCGTCGAGCACGGCCCGGGTCGCGGCAGCTGCGGTGCGGAGTGCTTCGGCCGTCGGCATCGCCCGGTGCGCCGCCGTCCGGACCTCGACGCCCCAGGGCTCGTCGAAGCCCAGGTCGCGGACCGTCCGGACGAAGCCGGGCAGGTCCCACGCACCGGACCCGGGGAGGTGGCGGGCAGCGCGGGACTCCTCGGCGAGCGTCATGCCGGCCGGTGTGTGGAGGAGACCGTCGCTCAACTCCACGGCGGCGAGGGCCGACGGGGCGACACCCTCGTGGACGGACGCGAGGGTCGAACCCCCGCGGAGCGTGTGCATCGCGTCGAGGAGCAGGCCGCCGTTCGGGTGCCCGGCGGCGGTGACGAAGCGGGAGGCCCGCTCGACGGTGGGCAGGTTCGACCACGGTTCGGGCTCGAGGACGAGCTGGGCGCCGAGGTGCTCCGTCCGTTGCGCGAGCGCGATCCAGTCGTCGAGCATCGCGTTCGGCGTGACGGTGAGGGTGGTGTCGGCGCGGACGACGACCTGCCACGCGCGCAGCGCAGCCGTCGCCTCGAACACCACGCCCCGGTCGGCCTCCTCGTCCGCGGAGCGATCGGCGCTGGTCCACCACCGGTCGAGCGGGCCGAGCTGCACCCACACGATCCCGGCACGGTCGAGCACGCGACGGAGCGCAGCGAAGCCCATCGTCGCGCGCACCTCGTGGAGGTCGCCCACGGTGAGCGAGAGCCCCGCGAAGCCGGCGTCACCGACGGCGCGGACACGGTCGCCGATCGGTTCGTCGCCAGCCCAGGTCGAGGACGTGGCGAGCAGGTCGTGTTCGAGCACGGCGGCACCTCCGGAATCCGGACGGGCGACTGCTCCCCAGCAGGCTGCCCCGTCCGTGGTGTTGCGACGCCGCAGACCCCCGACGTCACACCGAGGTCTACGCCGCAGACCTGCGAGCGCTCCCAGTCGCTCGACACGTGGCCGGTATGCGCGGGTGCTCAGACGATCCGTGTGCGCACGGTCCCGACGCCGGCGATCTGGCCCTCGACGACGTCACCGCGCACGAGCGGGCCGACCCCGTCCGGGGTGCCGGTCATCAGCAGGTCGCCCGGAGCGAGGCGGACGGACCGGGACAGCTCGGCGATGGTCTCCGCGACCGACCAGATCTGGTCCGCGAGGTCGCCGGACTGGCGCAGCGCACCGCCGACGTGCAGCTCCACGGCTCCGGAGGTCGGGTCGACCCCGGCGGCCGGCACGAGCGTCCCGACGGGGGCCGAGGCGTCGAAGCCCTTCGCGGCGTCCCACGGGCGCCCGAGTCGCTTGGCCTCGGCCTGCAGGTCACGCCGGGTGAGGTCGAGTCCGACGCCGTAGCCCCACACGACGTCGAGGGCATCGGCCACGGGGACGTCGACCGCGGGTGCGCCGATCGCGACGACGAGCTCGACCTCGTGCTCGAGCTGGCCGGTCAGCGGCGGGTACGGGGTGTCGGCGTCGTCCGTCACCACGGCGTCCGCCGGCTTCGTGAAGAAGAACGGGGGCTCGCGGTCCGGGTCGTGGCCCATCTCCCGAGCGTGCGCGGCGTAGTTCCGGCCGACGCAGAAGACGCGGCGGACCGGGAACCGACCGCCGGTGCTCGTCGGGACGGACGGCTGGGGCGGTACCGGGACCACGAAGTCGCTCACCCGCCCACCATGGCACGACGAGGCCGGACCGTCCCCGTCACCCCTCGGCGAGGGACGCCTCGGCGCGGAGCTTCCGGGCGCGGGCACGCTCTTCGCGCTCCCGGCGTTCGATCCGCAGCTCCTCGAGGCGTTCGAGTGACCCGTCCGACCGGATGATCGGGCCGTAGTGCGGGTCCTGGAGCAGTTCGAGCGTGCTGCGCTCGTACCGCGCGAAGACCTCGAAGAACCGCTCGTCCTCCATCTCACCGATCATGATGTGTCTCCTTCCGCCTCCTGTTGGACGCCCAGACTTCGTGGTCGTCGAGGGCACGGTCCATCCACTTGTCATCCGGCGTCGACCATGACCGGGTCAGGACCGCATGAGCCATGAACGCCGCCGCGTCCTGCTCGGTGTCGTCGTCCGAGAGCGCCCGCTCGGCGATCCACGACCAACGCTGCCACCAGTGGTCGTGGTGCGCCAAGAACTTCGTATGTCGCCGTGCCCGGACGCCCTCGACCACCGTCACGACCAGGCTCGCGACCGCCACCACGGCACCGATGACCGCCACCGCCGCACTCGTCCACCCCACGTCCATGCCCCGAGCTTGACGGCAATGGACCGGCCACGCGACGAGCGTGACCGGTCCTGTGGAGGGTGGGTCGTGCCTCCAGGCAGGTGCAGGAGCCGCGTCCGGGGACCGCCCGGCGGGGCCGCGGCCCGCTCAGTCCTGCGGCCACCCCGCGAACTCCCACCCGGCGACCGACGGGTGGTCCTCGCCCCGCGAGTACGCGTACGCACGGGCGGCGTCACGGGCCGCGGTCAGGCGGTCGAGCAGCTCGCTGTGCGCCGACGCGTCGACCCGCGTCAGTGCGTCGTGGGCCAGCGCGAACCGGTCCATGTCGTTCCGGATGAGCATGTCGAACGGGGTCGTGGTCGTGCCCTGCTCCTGGAAGCCGTGCACGTGCAGGTCGTCGTGCCCGTGGCGGCGGTAGGTGAGCTGGTGCACGAGCGCCGGGTACCCGTGGAACGCGAAGACGGCGGGCGTCCCCGGGAGGAACACCTCGTCGTACCGCTCGTCCGACACCGGGTGGTCGTGCTTCCGCGGGTCGCCGATCGACAGCAGGTCGACGACGTTCACGACCCGGACGCCGACGCCGGGGGCGTGCTGGCGGATGATGGCCGCCGCGGCGAGGGTCTCGACGGTCGGGACGTCGCCGGCGCCCACGAGCACCACGTCCGCGCGCCCGACCTCGGTCTCGGTGCCGGCCCAGTCCCAGACGCCCAGGCCGGCCGCGGCGTGGGCGACCGCGTCCTCGAGGGACAGGAACACCGGCTCGGGGTGCTTGCCGGCGACGATGACCTCGATGCGGTTCGTCGTCTCGAGCGCGTGGGCGGTGACCGCGAGCAGGGTGTTCGCGTCGGCCGGCAGCTTGATGCGCACGAGGTCCTGCTGCTTCGACGCGACGACGTCGAGGAAGCCGGGGTCCTGGTGGGAGAAGCCGTTGTGGTCCTGCCGCCAGACGTGCGACGAGAGCAGGATCGTCAGGTTCGAGACCGGCAGGCGCCAGTCGAGGTCCGAGGACGACTCGAGCCACTTGGCGTACTGGCCGACCATGGAGTCGATGATGTGCGCGAAGGCCTCGTAGGTGTTGAGGATGCCGTGCCGACCCGTCAGGACGTAGCCCTCGAGCATGCCCTCCAGCACGTGCTCGGACAGCAGTTCGATCACGCGGCCCCGCGCGGCGAGGTGCTCGTCGCCGGGTGCGCGGTCAGCCCGCCACACGCGCGAGGTCACGTCGAACACCGCGTCGAGCTTGTTCGAGATCGTCTCGTCGGGCCCGAACAGCCGGAAGGCCGACCCGTTCCGCTCGACCACCGACGCGAGCCAACGGCCCAGCGTGCCCGTCGCGGAGGCGGGTTCGCCGGCCGCGACGCCGTGCTCCGTGATGGCGGGCAGGTCGAGCGCGGTCCGGAGCCGCCCACCGTTCGCGACGGGGGTGGCGCTCATGCGCAGGTCGCCCTCGGGCCGGATCGAGCCGAGGATCCCGATCGGACGGCCCCGCTCGTCGAAGAGCTCCTCCGGGCGGTAGGAGCGCATCCACGCCTCGAGCCGGGCGCGGTCCTCGTCGTTCGTCCGCACGTCCGGCAGCGGGATCTGGTGCGAGTGGAACGTGCCCTCGTTCGGCCCCGTCCACCCCTTCGGCGTCCGGAGGATGATCATCGGCCAGCGCGGCCGCAGGTCGGCGGCCCCGGCGGGCTGTCCGGCAGCGGCGCGCTCCGCCTGGGCGCGGGCGGCGGCCTGGATGTCGTCGATGCGCGCGAGGGCTCGCCGGAGCGCGGCGTCGAAGAGTGCGTGCACGGCGTAGGGGTCGTCGCCGACCCGGCCGGAGTCCACGGTGATCGGCTCGTACCCGAGACCGCGGAAGTAGGCGTCGAGGTCCTCGCCGGGGATCCGGGCGAGGACGGTCGGGTTCGCGATCTTCCACCCGTTGAGGTTGAGGATCGGCAGCACGGCCCCGTCCGACACCGGGTCGATGAACGTGTGCGCCTGCCACGAGGCGGCGAGCGGACCGGTCTCGGCCTCGCCGTCGCCGACGACGCACGCGACCACGAGGTCGGGGTCGTCGAGCGCCGCTCCGTACGCGTGGGCGAGGGAGTACCCGAGCTCGCCGCCCTCGTTGATCGAGCCGGGCGTCTCGGGTGCCGCGTGCGACGGGATGCCCCCCGGGAACGAGAACTGCCGGAAGAACTGCCGGAGACCGTCCTCGTCCGGGGTGATCTCCGGGTAGAGCTCGCTCCAGGTGCCCTCGAGCCAGGCGTTCGCGTTCATCGCCGGGCCCCCGTGCCCCGGACCGCAGACGTACAGCAGACGGCGGTCCGTCTCGGCGATGAGCGCGTTGCAGTGCGCGTAGACGAGGTTGAGCGCCGGCGAGGTCCCCCAGTGGCCGAGCAGGCGCGGCTTGATGTCGTCCGGCTCGATCGGCCGGGTGAGGAGCGGGTTGTCGAGCAGGTGGATCTGCCCGGCGGTGAGGTAGTTCGCGGCGCGCCACCAGGCGTCGATCGCCCGGATGCGGTCGGTGGTCGCGATGGATGCAGGGGACATGACCCCACGCTACGGACGGGTGGGTGGAGATTTTCCAGCAACGCATCCAAACCGATCGGCGGGGGGTGCCGAATGCCTGTCACAAGGGCGAAACGCCCAAGAAGCTCCCCGGTCATGTACGGCCGGTACACGTCTCCCGCACAGCAAGGGAGGCAGGGCCACCGGCCGGAGCACCGACACAGCAAAGGAACTCATCATGCGCAAGAGCCTGAAGACCACGATCACCCTCGCCACGACCGGCGCGCTCGTCCTCGGTGGCGCCGCGTTCGGTGTCGGCGCCGCGAACGCGTCGACCCCGGCGGTCCACACCGTCTCCTCCAGCTCGTCGAAGATCCCGGCGCCGGTCGCGTCGGTGCCCGAGGTCCTCGGTGGCACCACGGCCGTGAAGCTCGACTCGGGCTTCACCGACGCGCTGACCGCGCTGAAGCTGACCCCGGGTGTGTCGGGCAACGCCAAGCTCGCCGACGGGTCGGTGTCGTTCCCGATCACGGCCGGTTCGGTGACGTACTGGAACCCGGAGGGCAACTACCGTCCGTACGTGCAGGGGCTGCTCAACCACGACGACTCGGGGCTGACGCTCAAGGCCGGTGACACGACGGTGACGCTGGAGAACTTCGTGGTGAACCCGGGTTCGTCCAAGCTCTACGGTGACGTGCTGGTCAACGGCAAGGTCGCGGTCGCGAACGCGTACCTGTTCGAGCTCTGGGGTGGCACGCTCAAGCCGCTGCAGCTCGAGGGTGACAACGCGGTCCTGACCGGCACCACGGTCCACATCTCCGAGGACGCTGCCGGCCTGCTGAACAAGACCTTCGGCACCGACGCCGTCAAGCGCGGCCTCCTCGTCGGCACCGCCACCATCACCGCCAAGATCAAGTAACACCCCGCGGACACCACCCGCACCGCACGCACGAAGCGCCGCCCCGCACGACGGGGCGGCGCTTCCGTGTGCGACGGGACGCAGCGCAGCAGCAGCGGAGCCAGCGAAGCGGGACGCTCAGCGCAACAGCACGAACGAGCGCAGCGGAGCCGGTGCCACGTCGTGCGCCTCCACGAACCCGAGCGATTCGTAGAAGGCCCGCTGACCGGGCTCGTCGTCCGTGAGCAGCACGGTCTGCCGGACGTGCGCGTACCGGCGGAGCACCTCGCCGAGCAACGCCCGCCCGACGCCGGTCCGCTGGTGGTCCGGGTGCACGAGGACGTCCTGCACGTACAGGATCGTCGCCCCGTCGGACACCGTCCGGGCCAGGCCGACGAGGACGCCGTCCTCCCGGGCCGTCACGACACCGTGCGAGCCGGCGACCGCCGCGACGAGCAGGTCCGGGTCGCGGGTGTACGCCGACCAGCCGACGGAACGGTAGAGCTCGACGAGTTCGTCCGGACCCGGTACGGTCCACGCGATGGTCACCACCGGGTCATCGTGGCAGACCGGACCGTCAGGAGGTCGCCTGGCCCTCCGGCACGAACGCCTGGACGCTGAGCAGCGGCGCGTCGGCCGCCCGGCAGGCCTGGTGTCCCGAGTCCTTGAGGAACAGCGACGTCTTCGAGCCCGGCGGGTAGACGCGGAAGCCGTCCGGGGTCACGGGCGAGCAGTCCGCCGTCGAGTAGTTCCCGGCCTGCCCCACCTTGAGCGGTGCCACGGCGACCTGACCCGGCTTCAGTGTCACGGTGGGGTGCGGGGCCGACCGGTCGAGGGTCGCCGCTGCACCGATCTGCTTGCCCGTGCCACCACCGACGAACGAGACCCCGGGCCAGCCCTGCAGCGTGCAGGTCGTCGTCCCGGTGTTCTCGAGCGTGATGTGGAAGACGGTGCTGCCCGCGGCGCCCCCGCTCCCGGGCTCCTCTCCCACCGCCAGGGCGGACGTCGCGCACCGGGCCGACCCGGCCGCGGACGACGACCCCGATCCGGACGAGGACGACCCCGACGACCCGGACCCCGACCCGGACGAGGACGACCCCGACGACCCCGACCCCGACGACCCCGAGCCGGCCGACCCCGAGGCCGACGGGCCCCCGGACGCACTGGTGGGCGCGGTGGTCACGGCGCCCGTCGACGCCGACGTGGCGGTCGGACCCGTCGTCGATCCACCCCCGGCACACCCGGCGAGGACCCCGACGGCGAACACCCCGACGGCGACGGACACGAACGAGCTTGCTGTCCTGCGCTGCATGGACCAACGCAACCACCGCCCGGCAGCCCTGTCTCGGGCAGTGTCCAGGCACCGCGAGCACACTCGCGGGCACCGGCACGGGGAACCGTGCACCACCAGCACCACGGACGACGGAGACCGCCATGACGGACAAGCACGAGCAGGCACGCGGCGACGAGGGTCGCGCGGACGGTGTCGAACCCCGCGCCGGAGCCTTCACGGACAGCGAGATCCCGGGCGAGGGGCACGTGGCCAGCAGCGAGCCGGTGGGGGAGTTCGTCTCGAGCGACATCCGGGGCGAGGACCGTCCGACGCCCGACGGTGAAGAGGGCGAGTACGTCGAGAGCGACATCCCCGG
>NZ_BACW01000360.1:0-1451 GCF_000333315.1 Curtobacterium sp. B8 | reverse complement strand
GCGGTCGCCGAACGTCTCCGCGGTGTCGACGTCGTCGCCCGACGCGAGCTTCGCGTCGATGAGCTGCTGCAGCTCCTCCTGGTACGCGTCGGTGTAGCGGTCCGGGTCGAAGTCGGTGGACATGCTGTCGACGAGCGAGGACGACATCTTCAGCTCGCTCGCGCTCACCTTCACCGTCGAGTCGAGGCTGCCGAAGTCCGCCGCACGGACCTCGTCGCCCCAGAGCAGGCCCTGCAGCAGGATGACGTCGTCGTGGACCCGGAGCACACCGAGCCGGGTCTTCTGCCGGAGCGTGAACTGCACGATCGCCAGCCGGTCGGTCTTCGCGAGCGTCTCGCGGAGGAGCACGTACGCCTTCGGGGAGCGCGAGTCCGGTTCGAGGTAGTACGACTTCTCGAACATCATCGGGTCGACCTGCTCGACGGGCACGAACTCGAGGACCTCGATCTCGTGCGACTGCTCCTCGGGCAGCTGCTTGAAGTCGTCGGCGGTGAGCACCACCGTCTTGTCACCGTCGTCGTACGCGCGCTGGATGTCGGCGTACTCGACCTCGTGGCCGAACTCGCACACACGCTTGTAGCGGATGCGTCCCTTGTCCTCGTCGTGCACCTGGTGCAGGGAGACGTCGTGGGTCTCGGTGGCCGCGTAGACCTTGATGGGCACGTTGACGAGCCCGAACGCGATGGAGCCCTTCCAGATCGACCTCATGGGCACATGATGCCCGTCCCTGCACAGGAGCGTCCGGAGCGAGCGGTCGTCCACAGGTCGGGCTTCGCTGGACCGGAGCCGCGCCGGGACGAGCACGATGGGCGCATGAGCCAGCTCGACAAGCAGGATCCGCGCACCCAGCACCCGCGACCGCCGTTCCCCGAGCAGACCCAGACCGGTTCGGGCCTGGCGAGCGCGATGGACCCCGCGCCCGACCACGGCGAACGCAGCTACCGGGGCACGGGGCGGATGCCGGGCTACCGGGTCCTGGTCACCGGCGCCGACTCCGGCATCGGCCGGGCGGCGGCGATCGCGATGGCGAAGGAGGGCGCCGACGTCGCCCTCAACGCCCTCCCGGAGGAGCAGGACGACCTCGAGGAGGTCCGCGACGTCATCGGCGCCCTCGGCCGCAGGGCCGTGCTGCTGCCGGGCGACCTGACGGACGAGGCGTTCTGCGCCGACCTCGTGCGCGACGCCGTGAGCACGCTCGGCGGCCTCGACGCGCTCGTGCTCGTCGCCGGCCACCAGCAGGTGCACGAGGACGTCACCGAGCAGACGACGGAATCGTTCGACCGGACGCTCAAGGTCAACCTGTACTCGCTGTTCTGGCTCGTGCGGGCAGCGGTCCCGCACATGGCACCCGGCAGCGCGATCGGTCACGACGAGCTCGGTCTCCGCGCACGAGCCGCAGGCGCGGATGATCGACTACGCGGCGACGAAGTCCGCGATCACCACCTACACGA
>NZ_BACW01000361.1:0-1205 GCF_000333315.1 Curtobacterium sp. B8 | reverse complement strand
CGCGGACAGGTGACCTCGCCGTTCACCCTCTCCGAGTGACACGTCCCTGACCTCGGACGTCGGCCCCGGGCCTGCACCCATCGGTGCAGGCCCGGGGCCGACGCGCGCGTGCCGGGGACGGGGCCGTCAGCGGGAGCACGGCCCGCGACGGACGGCACGCGACGGGCGGTCCGCCCACCGCGGGCACCACGAAGGACCGGCCGCAGCGATCCCTGTCGCTGCGGCCGGTCCTGGTCGGTCGGTCATCCCGTGGTCGGTCTCAGTCGGCGGCGGGCGCCCCCGCGTCGATGCCCGAGGGCGACGAGCCGTCGTACCCGCAGATCGCGGCCACCTTCTCCGCGCTCGCCGAGGCCGGGTCGAACTCGTAGCCGAGCCACTCCCGGACGAGGCGTCGGGCGAGCTCGACGCCGATCACGCGCTGGCCCAGACACAGCACCTGCGCGTCGTTGGAGAGCACCGAGCGCTCGACGCTGAACGAGTCGTGCGCCGTCACCGCACGGATCCCCGGCACCTTGTTCGCGCTGATCGCGACCCCGAGCCCGGTGCCGCACACCAGGACCGCCCGGTCCGCACGGCCGTCCGCGACCATCCTCGCCGCGTCCACGGCCACGTGCGGGTACGCGGTGTGCCCGTCCGCGTCGACGCCGACGTCCTCGACGGACGCCACACGGTCGTCGGCGAGCAGGTCGCGCTTGATGATCTCCTTGTAGTCGTACCCTGCATCGTCCGAGCCGATCACGATCCGGTGGGTCATGCGTGTGTTCCTTCCTGTCGGTCTGCACGCGCGGCGAGGACCTCGCCGACGCGGGTGAGGATCAAGCCCATGGACGTCGCGCCGGCGTCGGGCGTACCGATGCTCTTCTCCGCGAGCGGCCGCGCCCGTCCGACGCGGGGACGCAGGTCGGCGGTGGCAGCTGCCTCGGCGACGGCGACCGCTGCGGCGGCACGCCACGCGGTCGCGGTGTCCTGGCCGGCGTCGACGCCCTCGCGGAGTGCGTCGACGAAGGGGAGGAGGGCGTCGAGGAGCGTCTTGTCGCCACGCTCGGCGCGGCCGAGGTGCACGATCGCGTCGGCGAAGGCCTGCGCGGCATCGACGACGTCGGCGGGGCGGTACTCGTCGCGGTCGTCGCGCAGCGACCGACCGAACGCCTCGAGCGCTGCGCCCCAGAGGACACCGGAGGTGCCGCCCGCGAACTCGGCCCACG
>NZ_BACW01000362.1:0-9315 GCF_000333315.1 Curtobacterium sp. B8 | reverse complement strand
ACGTCCTCGGCGAGCACGGNCGAGGGCAGCTCCGCCACGAGGACGTCCGCCCCGCCCTCGTGGCGCGGTGTCAGGCCGAGCCGGGTGAGGACGGAGCCGGCCTGGCCGACGTCGGGCGTCCGGACCGTCAGCGTGCGGACGCCCGGCCGAGCGCAGCTCGTCGAGGGACCCCTGCGCGACGAGCTCCCCGGCGCGCATGACCCCGGCGTGCGTGCACACCTGTTCGATCTCAGCGAGCAGGTGGCTCGAAACGAAGACCGTCGTCCCGTCGTCGGCGAGGGAGCGGATGAGGTTCCGGACCTCGCGCGTGCCCTGCGGGTCGAGGCCGTTCGTCGGCTCGTCGAGCACGAGCAGGTCGCGCGGGCTGAGCAGGGCGTTCGCGAGGCCGAGGCGCTGCTTCATGCCGAGCGAGTACGCGTGCGCCTTCTTGTCGGCCGCGTGGGACAACCCGACCCGGTCGAGCGCCGACGCGACGCGGTCGGCCCGGGTCCGGGGGTCCGTGGTCGGGTCGGCGGCGTCGAACCGCGCGAGGTTCGCGCGGCCGGACAGGTACGGGTAGGAGGCCGGACCCTCGACGAGCGCCCCGACGCGGGGGAGTACCTCGCGCAGGGCCTCGGGCACCCGACGCCCGAGCAGTTCGACCGACCCGCCGGTCGCGCTGGAGAGCCCGAGCAGCATCCGGATCGTCGTCGTCTTGCCCGAGCCGTTCGGGCCGAGGAACCCGTACACCGAGCCGCGGGGGACCTCGAGGTCGATCCCCTTCACCGCGTGCTGCTTCCGGAACACCTTCCGCAGGCCATCGGTGCGGATCGCGTACCCGTCCGGAGCAGCAGCGTCCGTCACTTGGCCGCGGCCACGAGGGCGGAGACCGGCACGGCCCCGGCGAGCACCCGTCCGTCGGCGGTCAGGTACACCGACACCAGGGACGTCTGCACCGCGCGACCGCCGTCGACCGGGCGGGTGAGCTGGTCGAGCAGCCCGTCCGCGTCAGCACCGAGCGAGGACGTGTCCACCGTGCCCGCGGGGAGCTCGGCGACGGTGTCCCACCCGGAACCCGTCGTCACGACACCCGCACCGGCGCCGTCGTGTCCGCGGTGGTCGCCGGCGCCACGTGCCGTTCCGAACAGGTCCTTCGTGTGCACATCGGCACCGCTCGGCGGCGTGAAGTCGAACAGGCGGGCGGCCGGAGCGCCGTAGTCGAGGCTCGTGAAGCCGACCTGGAACGCCGGCGTCGACTGCCCCTTCGCGGCGACGGTGACCCGCAGCGGGAGTCCGGTCTGCTGGTCGACCGCGAGTTGAACCGACCCGACGAGGGTGTCGGACGACTTCGGCGAGAGGGTGATCGACCAGGCGTCGTGCCCGGCGACCGAGGTGCTCGTCGGCTTGGAGACCGTCGTGCTCGGGGTGATCGCGTCGATGGCACGCCGGGCGAGGTCGGCCGGTGTCGCGGTGCCGTCCTGCTGCGTCGATGCCTTCGCGGGCAAGGTCACGTGCGTCGCCTCGCGCTGCTTCGAGTCCCACGTCCAGACGTCCGAGCCGTTGCGCACGAGGTCCTGCTCGGCCAGCTGCGTCGTGACCTGCACGCGCTGCTTGTCGGCTCCGTCGACGTAGAGCCGAGCGGTGTGCGACGTCGTGAGCATGCTCAGCGCATCCGACGCGTCACCCTGCAACGACGAACCACCGGAACCGGACGGGAGCTCGGGCAAGCCGAGGTCGCTCGTCTGCTCGACCTTGCCCGAGTACTGCGCGTCGGACGACTGCGCGACGCTCGCGATCACGTCCGCGGCGCTCGGGTCGGACCCGGCGATCGGCGTGGACGCCGCGTTCGCGATCATCGGCGCCGCGACGGCGCCGGCGACGACGACCGGTGCGATGACGGCGGGCAACCAGGCTGACTTCTTCATCGGGATCCCTCCTGAGAGGTGTGAGCGGTGCGTGCTCGGCGGTACGAGCTGGATGGTGCGTGTGGGACGGGGGCACCGTACGTCCGGCAACCGACAGAACGCTGGGCATCGCCGACCTCCCTAGACTCGGAGCGCGGACGCGGTCCGCGCGCGACCTCGAAGGAGACGGCATGCGGGCGGTGCTCGGAGTGGACATCGGCACGTCGAGCACCAAGGCGCTGCTCGCTCGGCTCGACGGGACCGTCCTCGCCGAGTCGAGCCGACAGCACGACGTCGACCGGCCGGAGCAAGGGCTCGTCGAGATGGACGGCGACTCGTGGTGGGCCGAGTTCGCCGAGCTCACCCGCGAGCTGCTGCGCTCCGTACCGGACGCCGACGTCGCGGCCGTCGGGGTCAGCGGGATCGGACCCTGCGTGCTGCTGACCGACGCCGACGACCGACCGTTGCGACCTGCCGTGCTCTACGGCGTGGACACCCGTACGGCGGACATGCTCGACGAGGTGACGGCCGAGCTCGGTGGCCTCGATCCGGTCCGGGCCCGCTGCGGCAGCGCGCTGACCACGCAGGCAGCGGGCGTGAAGCTCGCCTGGCTCGCGCGGAACGAGCCGGACACCTGGGCGCGGGCGGCGCGGTTCACGATGCCGTCGTCCCGGGTCGTCGGGCTGCTGACCGGCGAGTACGTCCTCGACCACCACTCGGCGAGCCAGACGACCCCGCTCTACGACGTGCACGAGAACCGCTGGATCCCCGAGTGGTGCGACGCGCTCGCGCCGGGTCTGCTCATGCCGCGGTTGGTGTGGTCGGGCGAGCGGGCGGGGGCGGTGACCGCAGCGGCGGCAGCGGCCACGGGCCTCCCGGTCGGCATCCCGGTGACCGCGGGCGCGATCGACGCCTGGGCCGAGGGCGTGAGCGTCGGCGAGGCCGTGCCGGGGCGCATGTTCCTGCAGTACGGGACGACGATGTTCATGATCGCGCCGACGACCGGAGCGATCGCGGTGCCGGGGATGTGGACGACGGTCGGGACCCGACCGGGACAGGCCTGCGTGGCGGGTGGCACGGCGACCTCCGGGGCGATCACCGAGTGGCTGCGACGGCTCTTCCACGGCGACTGGTCGACGATGCTCGAGGAGGCCGAGGCCTCGGGTCCGGGCGCGAACGGACTGCTCATGCTGCCCTACTTCGCGGGGGAACGGACACCGATCGCGGATCCGCACGCGCGCGGCGTGGTGGCCGGGCTGACGGTCCGACACACCCGGGGCGACCTCTACCGGGCAGCGCTCGAAGCGACGGCGTACGCGGTCCGTCACAACCTCGAGACACTCGCGGCGGCCGGCGTCGAGGTCCGGGAGCTCGTGGGGGCGGGCGGCGGCCTCCGTGGGTCGCTCTGGCCGACCATCGTGTCCGACGTCACCGGACTGCCGCAGACCGTCCCGAGCGTGACGGTGGGGGCGTGCTTCGGATCGGCGTTCCTCGCGGCGGGGCTCGTCGCCGACGTCGACATCGCGACGTGGAACCCGGCCGACCGGGTCATCCACCCAGACCCGGAGGCGCACCGCGGCTACGAGGCCGGGTACCGCGACTTCCGCGACCTCTACGATGCCACGGCCGCGATCGTGCACCGACTGGCCCGGCGGACGGCTCCGCACCGCTGACGGAGCCGTCCACCGGCGACGCTCAGGAGCGCCGGGACGGGATGATCGAGACCTTGACGCTCGCACCGGCCGAGTCGCCGACCAGGTCGAGCGCCTGCTGGAAGTCCTCCAGCGCGAACTGGTGCGTGCAGATCTCCGACATCGGCAGGGTCTCCGACTCCAGGAGCTTGATCGCTGCCGGCCAGGTGTGCGGCCCGAGGTGCGCCCCGCGGACGTCGAGCTCCTTGTCGTCCGAGATGATCGACCAGTCCACGGACACGTTGTCCTTGAAGACCGAGTACTCGACGAACGTGCCGAGCTTGCGGAGGAGGTTGAGGCCCTGCGGCACCGCCGACGGGTGTCCGGTCGCCTCGATGTAGACGTCGGCGCCGTACCCGTCGGTGAGCTCCTTGACGCGGGCGACGGCGTCCTCCTCGGCGATGTTGATCACGATGTCCGCGCCGACCTTGCGGGCGAGCTCGAGCTTCTCCGGCACCACGTCGAGGGCGATGATCCGGAGGGGGTTCTTCTGGCGGGTGCCGGCGATCGCGGAGAGGCCGATCGGGCCCGCGCCGGCGATGACGACCGTGTCACCGAACTTGATGTCGCCACGCTCGACCGCGTGGAAGGCGCAGGACAGCGGCTCGGCGAACGCGGCGACCTGGCCGGGCAGGTCGCTCGACACCGGGTGCGTGAGGGCCTTGGTCGGGACGAGGACGTACTCGGCCATCGCGCCGTCGTAGCCCTTGAAGCCGAACATGTCGTGGACGTTGCACATCCAGTAGATGCCCTCGAGGCAGTAGCGGCACTCCCAGCACGGCACGATCTGCTCACAGGCGATGCGGTCACCGAGCGACACCTTGCGCTGGGCGAGGGCGTCCTCGTCACCGGCGACGATCGTGCCGACGAACTCGTGCCCGGGGATCCGGTCGGTCTCGGCCCACGCCGGTCGGTTCTCGTCACCCCAGAACTTCGCTGCGCCGTGGTAGCACTTCAGGTCCGACGCACAGATCCCGACCGCGTCGGTACGGAGGAGCAGTTCGCCGGGTCCGGGCGTCGGGACGGGGCGCTCCTCGAGCCGGTAGTCACCGGGGCCGTGGACCACGACGGCGCGCATGGTCGCCGGGATGGTCGCGGAGCCGCTGCTCGTGGGGGTCTCGGTCGTCGTGGACATGAGGATCTCCAGGGGTCGTGGTCTCGCCGCGTCATCGCGGCGAGGGCGACACTACGCGACACGGAACAAAAGTCAAGAACAAGATTTCTGCCGACGGGTCACCGTGTCCGAACGCAACGTTTTCGGCGCGTCCACTTGCAGAAATTTCGTCACGCACATAATTTCTGCCTTGCACCACGCTGAGTGGTGCCGGTCCGCCTCCCGACGGACCGACGCAACGGAGCGAACCACGAGGAGCACGCGATGACGCGAGCCGACCACAGGACCCGGCGTCCCGACGCGACGCGGGCTGCCACCAGCCTCCCGGGCTGCCGAACGGCCCGAGCCGTCCGCAGCGGGGGCGTCCGATGACCGCCACCGGCGCGGTCCCGACCGTGCGGAACCGTCGGGCCGTCAAACGGGTCGTCCTCGTCGCGGCCGTCCTGGTCGTCGTCGTCGCCATGGCGCTGTCGGTCAAGGTGGTCGGCAAGGGCTCGACGGTCGGTGCCGGTCCTGCCGCCTTCTCCGCATCGACATGGGGGAAGACCAACTTCCCGAAGGTCCAGGCGGCGATCGCGAAGCGCGCGGTGCCCGCGACCGAGCTCGCGCCGGCGATCATCGCCGACCCCGCCGCCGCGGCGAAGAAGTACGGCGTCGACGCCGGCACCGGGCCGGAGTTCGCGACCACCTTCACCGGCACTGTCGGCGCCCCGCAGGACGGCATCTACCCGGTCACGGTGTCCGGTCTCCCGAGCGGGCTGCTGGTCCGCATCCAGACCGGGCCCGCCATCAACGGCACCGACCTGCGCGACGCTCCGGGGACGATCGAGTTCGGCCAGTTCACCAACCAGATCGACTACCAGAACGCGGGCGCGGCACTCAACGACCAGCTGAAGAAGCAGGTGCTCGCCGAGGTCGACACCGGTTCGCTGCAGGGCAAGAAGGTCACCGTCACCGGCGCGTTCCAGCTGATCAACCCGAAGGGCTGGCTCGTGACGCCGTCCGCACTGGAGGTGAACGGATGAGCGGCGACGACGCGATCGGCACGGTCGTCCTCGAGGCGACCGACATCGTGAAGACGTACGGTGCGACCCGGGCGCTCAAGGGGGTGGCGTTCGCGGTGCACCGCGGGCAGGTCACCACGCTGTTCGGGGAGAACGGCGCGGGCAAGTCGACGCTCATGAAGATCCTGTCCGGCGTCGAGCAGCCCACCTCCGGCACGCTCACGCTGCGCGGCGAGCCGGTGTCGTTCGCGGACACCGTGGACGCCCGCGAGCACGGCATCTCGATCATCCACCAGGAGCTGAGCCTGGCGCCGAACCTCACGGTCCGCGACAACATCTTCATGGGGCGTGAGCTGCGTGGGCCCACCGGGGTCGACTACGCCGAGGAGGCCCGACAGGCCGCGGCGGTGCTCGCGGAGCTGGGCGAGGACATCGACCCGCTCGCCCTGGTGTCCGACCTGCGCCTCGGGCAGCAGCAGCTCGTCGAGATCGCCCGGGCACTCTCGGTCGATGCGCGGATCCTCATCATGGACGAGCCGACGAGCGCGCTCTCGGCGTCCGAGGTCGAGGTGCTCTTCACGGTCGTCCGCGACCTCAAGGCCCGTGGGGTGTCGATCGTCTACATCTCGCACCACCTCGAGGAGGCCCTCGAGATCACCGACCACGCCGTGGTGCTCCGGGACGGGTCGGTCACCGCGACGGCCCGGCGCGCGGACATCGACCTCGAATGGGTCGTCCGCGCGATGGTCGGCGAGGGGTTCGACCTCGGTTCGCCCCCCACCGGGTACGAGTTCGGCGCTCCCGCGCTCGCGATCGAGGACGTCGTGGTCGCCGACCCGGACGTCCCGGGGCGGAACGTCGTCGACCACGTGTCGCTGTCGGTCCGGACGGGTGAGATCGTCTGCATCTACGGCCTCATGGGTGCTGGCCGGACCGAGCTGCTCGAGGCCGTCGCCGGACGCACGCCCGTCGACGGCGGTGCGATCCGCAAGGGCGACCGCGACCTCGCCGGGCTGTCCATCGCCGAGCGGATCGACGCCGGGCTCGGTCTCGTGCCGGAGGACCGGCAGCGGGACGGCCTCGTGCAGACGATGACCGTCGGGTCGAACATGTCCCTGGCGTCCATCGGCGCGTTCGTGCGCGGTCTCTTCCTGTCCGGTCGCCGCGAGGTCGACCTGGTCACCGACTCGATCCAGACCGTCCACGTGAAGACGGCCGGGGGCGGCGCCATGATCGGCTCGCTCAGCGGCGGGAACCAGCAGAAGGTCGTCATCGGCAAGATGCTCGCGACCGACCCGGACGTCATCCTGCTCGACGAACCGAGCCGGGGCATCGACATCGGTGCCAAGGCCGAGGTCTTCCGGCTGCTCGCCGAGCGCGCCCGACAGGGCCTCGCCGTCGTCTACACCACCTCAGAGGTGGGCGAGTGCCTGAGCATCGCCCACCGCATCGTCGTCATGAGCCGCGGGCGCATCGCCGCCGAGTTCGGTTCGGACGTGACCAAGGAAGCGATCATGGCCGCCTCGGGCGAAGCCGTGGTCGCATGACCGCCAGGAACGGAACAACCATGACCACCACGACCGCCGGTCAGCGGCGCCCCGCCCTCTTCCCCGACGGGTTCAGCGTCGGACGTCTGCTGCTGCAGGGACGGGCCTACTTCGCGCTCGTCGTCATCATCGTCGTCTTCTCGATCCTGTCGCCGAACTACTTCACGGTGAGCAACCTCCTCACGATGTCGTCGCACGTCGCCGTGTACGCCATCCTCGCGCTGGGCATGCTCCTGGTCATCCTCAACGGCGGCATCGACCTGTCCGTCGGCTCGACCCTGGGGTTCTCGGGCGTGATCGCCGGGTTCCTCATGAAGGGGGTGGCCATCGGCGGGGTCACGCTCTACCCGAAGGTCTGGGTCGTGGTCGTGCTCGCGTGCGCCTCCGGAGCGCTCATCGGCCTCGTCAACGGCGTGCTCGTCGCACGGTTCAAGGTCGCACCGTTCGTGGCGACCCTCGGCATGCTGTACGTCGTCCGCGGCATCGGCCTGCTGATGACGAACGGGCTGACCTACAACAACCTCGAGGGGAACGCCGCGCTCGGCAACACCGGGTTCGACTGGCTCGGCTTCAACCGGCTGCTCGGGCTCCCGATCGGTGTGATCGTGATGATCGTCGCCGCCGTGGTCGGATCGCTGCTCCTCAACCGCACCGTCTTCGGCCGCTGGCTGTACGCCTCGGGTGGCAACGAGCGCGCCGCGGAGCTGTCCGGTGTGCCGGTGAAGCGCGTGAAGATCCGCGTGTACGTCCTCTCGGGCCTGTGCGCCGCGATCGCCGGCCTCATCCTGTCGTCCGAGCTCACGAGCGCCAGCCCCACGGCCGGCAGCTCGTACGAACTGACCGCGATCGCAGCGGTCGTCATCGGCGGCGCGGCGCTGTCCGGCGGTGTCGGCAACGTCCGCGGCACGCTGCTCGGTGCGTTCGTCATCGGCTTCCTGTCCGACGGACTCGTCATCATCGGCGTCTCCGCCTACTGGCAGACCGTCTTCACCGGCGCCGTCATCGTGTTCGCCGTCCTCCTCAACGCGGTCCAGTACAAGCGTCGTCCGGCACGTGCCGGCGGTGCAGCGGGCCCCCGACAGACCTCTCCCACCGACACCCAGCCCCCGGCGGTCGTCGGCGAGAAGACAGCCGTCTGACCCTCCCGTCACACGGTCCACAGCGAAAGGAAACCCACCATGAACCGCAAGCTCGCAACGGTGCTCGCAGCGGGAGTCGGACTGAGCCTGGTCCTGACGGGCTGCTCCGCCGGCGGTGCCGCGTCCGGCGGCGACGGCTCGTCCAAGAAGGGCGGCCTCATCTCGATCATCGTGAACGATCCGTCGAACCCGTACTGGAAGACGGAGGGCGACGTCGCGTCGGCCGAGGCGAAGTCGCTCGGCTACAAGTCGAACGTCTCGGCGTCGAAGGGTGACACCAACACCGAGAGCAACCTCGTCGACACCGCCATCACGAACAAGTCGGTCGCCATCATCCTCGACCCGGCCAACGCGAGCGGGTCGATCGGCGCCGTGAAGAAGGCGGACGCCGCCGGCATCCCGGTGTTCCTCGTGAACGCGGAGATCAACCAGGCCGGACTCGCGAAGGCCCAGCTCGTGTCGAACAACGCGCAGGGTGCGGCGATCGGCGCGCAGCAGTGGGTGAAGTCGGTCGGTGACTCCGGCAACTACGCGGAACTGTTCGGCGCCCCGTCCGACAACAACGCCCAGACCCGGTCGAACGGCTACAAGACCGTCCTCAGCCAGTACCCAGACCTCAAGGAGGTCGCCAAGCAGGTCGCGAACTGGGACCGGACGCAGGGCCACGACAAGACCCAGTCGATCCTCCAGGCCGACCCCGACATCAAGGGCATCATCTCCGGCAACGACGAGATGGCGCTCGGTGCGATCGCCGCCCTCAAGGAGTCCGGGAAGCTCGACCAGGTCAAGGTCGGCGGCTTCGACGGTTCGCCGGACGCGGTCGACGCCGTGAAGGCGGGCGAGCTGCAGTACACCGTGCTCCAGCCGGTTGCGACGTTCGCCAAGAAGGCCGTGCAGGAGGCCGACGAGTACCTCCGCACGGGAAAGACCGGCGCGC
>NZ_BACW01000363.1:0-972 GCF_000333315.1 Curtobacterium sp. B8 | reverse complement strand
GGCCAAAATGGTGGACGATATAGGGCTCGAACCTATGACCCCCTGCTTGTAAGGCAGATGCTCTCCCAGCTGAGCTAATCGTCCATGCATAAAATTTATAAAAGAATAAAAATGGTGACCCTACCGGGATTCGAACCCGGGTAACCGCCGTGAAAGGGCGGTGTCTTGAACCGCTTGACCATAGGGCCATGTAAATGTATTATAGCATATATTAATTTTTAAGGCAACTATTTTTATGGTTGCGGGAGCAGGATTTCATTGACCTAACTTAGTGAATTAGGCGCTAGCCGTAATGAACTTTAGTAGGCGGGGTGCAACCTGTTTCCCAAGAGAGCAAGCTTTGCGATGCTCGATTGGTTAAAAACGTCTGCTGAACCGTTTGTTGATATCTGTTTGTTTATTGGATCTTTTCCGTAACTTTTATGGTTGCGGGAGCAGGATTTGAACCTGCGACCTTCGGGTTATGAGCCCGACGAGCTGCCAGCTGCTCCATCCCGCGATGTCTTTTCTTTTTTGGTGCCGAGGATCGGAATCGAACCGATACGACCTTTAAGGGTCGCAGGATTTTAAGTCCTGTGCGTCTGCCAGTTCCGCCACCCCGGCTTATCTGGCGCTTGTGGTAAGACTCGAACTTACAACCTACCGGTTAACAGCCGGTTGCTCTGCCATTGAGCTACACAAGCATTTTTAAGTGGCGGCTACCTATTATCCCAGGTCGTCTCCAACCAAGTACCTTCAGCGTTAAGAGCCTTAACTTCCGTGTTCGGTATGGTTACGGGTGTTTCCCTCTTGCTATTGCTGCCACATTTCTTAATAACCATAATTCTTAATAAGCGTCTTTGATCAAGTTTTCGACATATTAGTACAGTTAGGCTTAAAGTATTACTACTCTTACACTTACTGCCTATCTACCTTGTGGTCTTCAAGGTGTCTTACTTAAAGGAAATCTTATCTAAGGGGGGCTTCGGCTAG
>NZ_BACW01000364.1:0-1941 GCF_000333315.1 Curtobacterium sp. B8 | reverse complement strand
AGTCCGTCGGCGAGACGCAGGGTGTCCGTGGATCGTCGGTCGACGACCTCCTGGCCGCCGACGACGTCGACGTCGTGCTCAACCTGACGATCCCGGCCGCGCACGCCGAGGTCGCCACCCGGGCGCTCGAGGCCGGCAAGCACGTCTACGGCGAGAAGCCGCTCGCGATGTCGACGGCTGAGGCGCGGCCGGTGCTCGACCTCGCTCGACGGTCGGGCCTGCGGGTCGGGAGCGCCCCCGACACGGTGCTCGGGACGGGCATCCAGACCGCCCGCGCCGCCCTCGACGACGGGCTGATCGGGAGCCCGGTCGGCGCCGCGGTGTCGTGGTCCGCGCCCGGCCACGAACTCTGGCACCCGGCCCCCGCGTTCTACTACCAGCCCGGCGGCGGCCCGCTGCTCGACATGGGGCCGTACTACCTGACGAGCCTCGTGCAGTTCTTCGGCCCGGTCGTCCGCGTGAGCGGTGCCTCGACCCGCTCCGACCGCGAACGCACCATCGCGACCGGTCCCGCCGCGGGCACCCCGCTCCGGGTGGACATCGACACGCACGTGGTGGCGGTCCTCGAACACGCGAACGGGGTCGTCTCGACGGTCACGGTGTCGTTCGAGGTCTGGGCGACCCGGGCACCGCTGTTCGAGGTGTACGGCACCGCGGGCACGCTCGGCGTCCCGGACCCGAACCGGTTCTCCGACCCGGTGTCGATCGCGACCGCCGACGACCGCGAGTGGCGCGAGCTGCCCGTGAGCGCCGGGTACGCCGACGCCGGCCGCGGCTACGGGCTCGCCGACATGGCGCACGCGATCGCCACCGACCGGCCGCACCGGGCCGACGGCGAGCTCGCGTTCCACGTGCTCGAGGTGATGGAGGCCGTGTCGACGGCAGCCCGTGAGCACACCGTGGTCGAGGTGCGGTCGCAGGTCGACCGGCCCGAGACCGTGCCCGCAGGGGCCACCCCCGGGTCCTGGTGACCCACAGCAGAGGCGAGGAAGGACGACGACGATGACGACGACGGACGGAACCGACGAGGCGGGGGCGAGCAGCGCCTCCAGGCCGGACGATGCCGGGCGGCCGACACGGCCGGTCACCCTGTTCACAGGCCAGTGGGCCGACCTGCCCTTCGAGGAGGTGGCGCGCCGTGCGGGGGAGTGGGGCTACGACGGCCTGGAGATCGCGTGCTGGGGCGACCACCTGGACGTCCGGCGCGCCGCGACCGACCCCGGGTACGTGGCGGACCGGAAGGCGATCCTGGAGCGGAACGGGCTGCAGGTCTGGACCATCGCGAACCACCTGGTCGGTCAGGCGGTCTGCGACGACCCGATCGACCAGCGGCACCAGGACATCGTCCCGGAGCACGTGTGGGGCGACGGTGACCCGGAGGGCGTCCGCCAGCGTGCCGCGGAGGAGCTGCAGTGGACCGCCCGGGCGGCCGCGGCACTCGGCGTCAAGACCGTGACCGGCTTCTCCGGCTCGTCGATCTGGAAGACCGTCGCCGGGTTCCCGCCCGTGCCCCCGGGCATGATCGACGCCGGCTACCAGGACTTCCACGACCGGTGGTCGCCGATCCTCGACGTCTTCGAGAAGGTCGGCGTGCGGTTCGCGCTCGAGGTGCACCCGTCCGAGATCGCCTACGACTACTGGACGGCTGCGCGGACCCTGGAGGTCTTCCGCGACCGCCCGGCGTTCGGCTTCAATTTCGATCCGTCGCACTTCGTCTGGCAGGACCTCGACCCCGCCGCGTTCCTGCTCGACTTCGCCGACCGGGTGTACCACGTGCACTGCAAGGAGTCGGTCAAGCAGCTCGACGGGCGGAACGGCCGGCTGTCGTCGCACCTGCCGTGGGGCGACCCCCGGCGCGGCTGGGACTTCGTCACGGCCGGACACGGGGACGTGCCGTGGGAGCGGGTGTTCCGCGTGCTGAACCACATCGGGTACGACGGC